>DATHGS010000401.1:0-10165 GCA_035490155.1 Candidatus Methylomirabilota bacterium
CGAGGTCACCCTCGGGCGCGTCTTCGACGTCCTCGGCAACGCGATCGACGGCAAGGAGCTGGTCTCGCGCGAGAACACCCTGCCGATCCACCGTTCGGCCCCGGCGTTCGACCAGCAGACGACCGAGGTCGAGGTCTTCGAAACGGGCCTCAAGGTCATCGACCTGATCTGCCCGTTCAAGAAGGGCGGCAAGATCGGCATCTTCGGTGGTGCCGGCGTCGGCAAGACCGTCATCATCCAGGAGCTGATCCGGAACGTCGCCCAGGAGCACGCGGGCGTGTCCGTCTTCGCCGGGGTCGGCGAGCGCTCGCGCGAGGGCAACGACCTCATCCACGAGATGACCGAATCGGGCGTCATCGCCAAGACGGCGTTCGTCTTCGGCCAGATGAACGAGCCGCCCGGCGCCCGCCAGCGGGTCGGCCTGACCGGCCTGACGATGGCCGAGTACTTCCGCGACGAGGAGAACCGCGACGTCCTCCTCTTCATCGACAACATCTTCCGCTTCACCCAGGCGGGCTCGGAAGTGTCGGCGCTGCTCGGCCGGATGCCGTCGGCGGTCGGCTACCAGCCGAACCTCGCCACCGAGATGGCCGCCCTCCAGGAGCGGATCACCTCGACGAAGAACGGCTCGATCACGTCGCTCCAGGCGGTCTTCGTCCCGGCCGACGACTACACGGACCCGGCCCCGGCGACGACCTTCGCCCACCTCGACTCGACGATTCGCCTCGAGCGGGCGATCGCCGAGCTCGGGATCTATCCGGCGGTCGACCCCCTGACCTCGACCTCGCGGGTCCTCGATCCGAACATCGTCGGCCAGGACCACTACGACGTCGCCCGCGAGACGCAGCGCGTCCTCCAGCGCTTCCAGGACCTCGAGCAGATCATCGCGATCCTCGGCATCGACGAGCTGTCCGAGGAGGACAAGGCAACGGTCGCCCGGGCGCGCCGCCTCCAGCGCTTCATGAGTCAGCCGTTCTTCGTCGCCGAGGTCTTCACCGGCCGCGAGGGCAAGTACGTCCCGATCAAGGACACCGTCGCCTCGTTCAAGGAGATCCTCGAGGGCAAGACCGATACGCTGCCCGAGCAGGCGTTCTTCCTGGCCGGCACGATCGAGGACGTTCGCGCCAACGCCGAGAAGCTGGCGGGCTGATCGCATGCCACTCCAGTTGGAGATCGTGACGCCGGAGCGACTCGCCTACTCGGACGAGGTCGACTCCGTGCAGTTGCCGGGGATCGAGGGCGAGCTCGGCGTCCTGCCGCACCACGCCCCGCTCGTCTCGACACTCGGTGTCGGCGAGCTGCGGATCCGCAAGGGCGGCACGGAGGAGTCGTTCGCGATCGTCGGCGGATTCCTCCAGGTCCTGCCGACGAAGGTCGTCGTCCTGGCCGAGACCGCCGACATGGCCTCGGAGATCGATCTCGAGAAGGCCCAGGAGGCGCGCCGCGAGGCGGAGAAGGCGCTCGAATCCGGCTACCACGAGGGCGCGGACCTGTCCACGGCACGGGCCGCTCTCCAGACGGCGCTCCTCCGCGAACGGGTTGCGCAACGTCGCCACCGTGAGGGCCCGCGTCATCGCGGATAGGGCCGCCACCCATGGCTGATGCACGCCCGTTTCACTGGGAATTCACGCCGGAGCCGGTCGCACGCGAGGTGTTCCGGATCGAGGGCGGCGTGCCCCTGCGCGGGAACGTGTCGATCAGTGGCTCGAAGAACGCCGCGCTGAAGCTATTCGCCGCGGCGACGCTCACCGGCGAGCGCTGCCGCTTCACCAACGTGCCCGAGATCGAGGATGTCCGGGTCATGGCCGAGACGCTGCGCGATCTCGGCGTCGTCGTCGACCATCCCGAGGACAACGTCTACGAGATCGCCTCGGGCGACGTCGAGTGGCTGTTCGTCCCGCTCGAGGCGGCCGCCAAGATGCGGGCAAGCTTCATCCTCCTCGGACCGCTCCTCGCCCGGTTCGGTCGGGTGATCATCAGCAACCCCGGTGGCGATCGGATCGGCCGGCGGCCGGTCGATCTCCACGTCGACGCGATGCGCAGCCTCGGGGCGCAGATCGACTATCGCAACGGTTACTACTTCGCGACGGCGCCGGGCCGGTTGCGCGGGACGGAGATCAGGTTCCCGTTCGTGTCGGTGATGAGCACCGAGAACACGATGCTGGCAGCAACCCTCGCCGAGGGCCAGACCGTCATCCGGCCGGCCGCCCAGGAGCCCGAAGTCGACGACCTCATTGCGTTTCTCCAGAAGATGGGTGCCGACGTCGAACGAACCTACCCGGACACGATCGAGGTCAATGGCAAGCGGCGCCTTCGCGGCGCCCAGCATGAGGTCGTCGCGGACCGGATCGAGGCGGCGACCTTCGTCGTTGCGGCCGCGGTGACCGGCGGCAAGGTGACCGTCGAGCGCGCGCCGTGCGACCATCTCGGGGCCTTCGTCGATGTCGTCGCCCGAACCGGTGTCGACCTGTCGTGCTCGAACGACACGATCAAGGTCGACGGCTCGGGCCTCGTGGATCCGGGCTTCCGGGCGAGCAACATCGTGACGGCCCCATACCCGGGCCTAGCGACCGACACCCAGCCGCCGATGTCGGTCCTGCTGACCCAGGCGAGCGGAACGTCGCACGTCCACGAGACGATCTTCGAGGATCGCCTCGAGTGGCTCTCGGAGCTGAATCGGATGGGCGCCGACGCCCGGATGATCGACAGCAGCCACGCCACGATCACCGGCCGGACGCCCCTCGCCGGCGCCGAGGTCGAGATCGGCGACCTGCGAGCCGGCGCCTCGCTCATCCTCGCGGCCCTTGCCGCGCAGGGAACTTCGACGATTCACGGCGCACACCACGTCCACCGGGGTTATGAGAACATCGAGCGCAAGTTCCTGGATCTCGGTGCCAGGATCGAGCGCGTCGCAGAAGGGACTGATTCGACCACCTCATGAAGATCGGTATCGACCTCGGCACGGCCAACGTCCTCGTCTACGTCAAGGGCAAGGGAGTCGTCATCACGGAGCCATCCGTGGTCGCGGTTTCCGACGACAACCGGATCGTGGCCGTCGGCGAGGAAGCCCGCGAGATGATCGGCCGCACACCCGGCAACATCCAGGCCATCCGGCCGATGAAGGACGGCGTCATCGCCGATTACGTGATCACGGAGGCGATGCTCCGGTTCTTCATCGCCAAGGCGACGAAGGGCCATCTCGGCTTCTCCCGTCCCGAGGTGATGATCAGCGTCCCCGCCGGCGTCACGTCGGTCGAGAAGCGGGCCGTCCGCGACGCGGCACTGAAGGCCGGCGCCAAGGAGGCGTACCTGATCGAGGAGCCGCTGGCCGCGGCGATCGGCGCCAACGTCCCGATCAGTGGCCCATCCGGCAACATGGTCATCGACATCGGCGGCGGAACGAGCGAGATCGCGGTGATCGCCCTCGGCGGGATCGTCGTCTCGACGTCCCTGCGGGTCGGCGGCAACAAGTTCGACGAGAGCATCGCCACGTACATCCGCAAGAAGTACAACCTGATGATCGGCGAGCGGACCGCGGAAGAGGTCAAGATCCAGATCGGTACGGCCCTCCCCCTCGAGCGCGAGCTCCAGATGGAGGTCCGCGGCCGCGATCTCATCGCCGGGCTGCCGCGAACGATCCCGATCACGAGCTCCGAGGTCATGGAGGCGATCGAGGCCCCGCTCCAGCAGCTCGTGACGGCCGTCCGCCTCGTCCTCGAGCAGACGCCGCCCGAGCTCAGCTCCGACATCATCGACAAGGGCATGGTGATGTCCGGCGGCGGGTCGCTCCTGCGCAACATCGACAAGCTGCTGACGCAGGTGACCGGTGTCCCATGCCACGTCGCCGAGAACGCGCTCAACTGCGTCGCCCTCGGGACGGGGATCGCGCTCGAGCATTTCGACTTCTTCAAGAAGTCCCTCGTGTCGCAGGTCTGATCGTCCGATGGACGCCGCCGGGGGTCGCGGTCGCGCCTTCGTCGACCTCCACAGCCACACATCGGCGTCGTTTGATTCGCTGGCCTCGCCTCGGGCCGTCGTCCGAGCGGCGGCGAGTCGCGGCCTGACGCACCTTGCGATCACGGACCACGACCGGATCGACGGCGCCCTCGACGCTCGCGAGATGGCGAGCCGCGAGGGGCTGCCGCTGACCGTTCTCGTCGGCCAGGAGATCCGGACGCGTCAGGGCGACCTGATCGGGGTCTTCCTGGAGCGACCCATCCGGAGCGGCCTCGACGCGTTCGAGGCGATCGAGGACGTCCGGGCGCAAGGCGGGCTCGTCGGGATCCCGCATCCGTTCGACCGGTTCCGCAGCTCCCTGCTCGGCACGGCCGAGGTGGACGAGCTGGCGCCGCTCGTCGATTGGGTCGAGACCCACAATGCCCGGATCATGGTCGGCAACGGCAACCAGCGAGCAGCCGTGTGGGCGGTCGAGCATGAGCTGCCGGGAGTCGCCGTGTCCGACGCGCACTCCGTCCTCGAGATCGGCGTTGCCTACGTCGCCCTCGACGGCGATCCCTCCACAGCCGACGGGCTGCGAGCCGCACTTGCGACCGCGGAGCTCGTGACCGGGCGAGCGACCGTGTTCGTCCGGGCCGTCACGCCGATCGCCAAGCTTGTCCAGCGCGCCCGTGGCAACGGCCGCATTTCGAGCAGCATCCCGTGACCGAGCCGCGGAAGCCGGACCGGCCGGACGACGAACAGGAGACGGGCCAGCCCGAACGCCGGTCCGGCCTCGATCGGCGCCGTTCGCAGCGCCGCCAGGGGCGGTCCGCGGGCTTCGTCGAGCACCGCAGCGGCCTTGACCGCCGGGCCGTCGAGGAGCGTCGCCAGGCCGATCGCGTCAACGCCGACTCGCTGTCGCTTGGGCGCCGCCTGCGGCAGCGACGGACGATCCTGTCGCTGCTCATTCCCATCGTCCTTCTCGTCCTGGTCTTCCGGGTCGCGCTCAACGTCGACGTCGGCGAGCTCGCCGCCGGTGTGAGCCGGGCGAACCCACTGCTGCTCCTCGCCGCCTTCACCGTTTTCTACGCGGGCTTCCCGCTGCGCGGCCTGCGCTGGGCGCTCCTGCTGCGTGGCACCGGCTTCCGGATCGGCCTTCGTGACGCGACCGAGATCCTGTTCCTGTCGTGGCTCGTCAACTGTCTCGTCCCGGCCAAGCTGGGTGACGTATACCGGGCGTACCTGCTCAAGCTCAACAGCCCCGTGTCGCTCAGCCGGACGCTCGGCACGGTGTTCATCGAGCGCATCCTCGACCTCTTCGCCATCTCGGTGCTCGGCGTGGCGGCCGGTTTCTGGAGCTTCCGGACGGGCCTCCCGACCCAGATCCAGATCGTTTTCGGAATTGCCGTGGCGGTCGTCATCGTCCTCGCCGTGCTCCTCCTGACGCTGCGCAACTTCGGCCGCCAGATCCTCGTTCGACTTCCGGTCCCGCACCGCGTGATCGAGTTCTACGATCGGTTCGAGGAAGGCGTCTTCGGTGCCATCGGGCTTCGGCATCTGCCGCCGCTCGTGATCCTCACCGGCCTCATCTGGGCGACCGAGGCGATGCGCCTCTACCTCGTGGTCTCGGCCCTCGGCTATCCGGACGTCGATCTGGGCATCTCGGGTGCCTTTTTCGTCGCTCTCATCGGCTCGCTGCTGACCGCCGTGCCATTCAGCCCGGCCGGCCTCGGCATCGTCGAGCTCGGCGTCGTCGGCGTCCTGACGGCCGCCTACGGCGTGAACGCCACGGAAGCGACGACGATCGCCCTCCTCGATCGCGCCATCAGCGTCCTCTCGATCATCATCATCGGTTCGATCGTCTATTGGCTCTCGCCCAAGCGGCGCGGCGCCGGCCTGTCGGGGGCAGGCGATCAGCCCGGATCGATCGCGGCCGGGACGGCGGGTTGACCTTTCGATTCGGACCGCGACAGACCCCACCGCACCAGCCGTCACCGACGCTCAGCGGCACGCTGGTCCCGGTACCAATGGGTGATACAGCGACCCCCACCCCCGGATCGATCATTCCGGTATCGCGGCACCTTCCCGCGGGCAACCACGGAGCGCCGAAGTACCAGATGACAAGCACGAACGGTCGCGCGTTCAATGAATGGCTGCGAGCCCAGCTCAAGGCCAAGAAGATGTCGCAGCGGCAGCTCGCCCAGCAGTCGGGCGTCGATCACTCGACGATCTCCCGCCTGATCCGAGGCGACCGCATGCCATCTCTCGGCACGGCGACGAAGCTCGCCCGTGGACTGCGCGAGCTCCGCGAAGACGCCGATACGCCGCAGTACCTCGGCCTGGTGACCTCCGGCGCGATGAACCCGACGGCGCGCGTCGAGTACGCCCTCCGCGCCGACGAGATGCTCAGCGAGCCACAGGTCCGCCAGATCATGGAGTACTACCTGGCGGTTCGGATGCGCCGCTTCGGTCGCGCCTTCCAGCCATCCGACCCGCAGACGCCCACGAGCCGCCCGAACGAGCGATCCCTCGCCCGCTCCCAGCCCTCCGCGGGCGGGCCAGTCGTGGCCGGTGTCGGCCAGGCCTCGTCGATGATGAGCGCTCGCCCGATGGGCCGGCCGCTCGGCCGCAACGGCCGGCCGTAGGGCCCAGACCACCGCATTCACCAGGGCTCGACCCGGATCGCCCTCCACGTCCGGGTCTCGGGGACAGCGAACGCCGGCGTTTGGGGCGCCGGCGTTCGCGATTCTCAGCGATTCTCAGCCCGGCAGGTAGATCGACACCCAGCGTCCCGGGGCCGCCTCGAAACGATCGGCGAGCGATACGCCCGTGCCGGCGACGGTGGCGTCCTCGGCCGGACCGCCGCAATCGGCCCCGATCGCGAACGTGAAGAGGGTGTCACAGAGGATGACCGTCGCGTCATCCGCCGACCGTTGCGCGGGGTCCGCGGCCAGTGTTTCCGCTGGCCGGCCTAACCTGAGCAGCGGAAACGCCATCGCCTCGGTGGACTTGAAGGTCGGCAGGCTGGCGAGCCGGATCGGACGCTCGCCGGCCGCCAGGACGATGCGGCCGGCGGCGAGCTCCGCGGCAGGCCACCCACCGTCGAAGGCAACAGCCGGCGGCTGTCGGGTCAGATTGAAGCCGGCGATCGCGACGGTCAGGCCGATCGCGGCCCAGACGCCGATTCCCGTTGAGCCGAGCGCACGGCGGCCGACGCGGTCGGGCGCGGCACTCGCCGGGCCCGACCGGCTCTCGCCGGCGCTCCGCGTACGCCCCGCGCTCCGCGCAAGCCCCGCGATCCCGAGACCCACGACGACGAACACGATCGGGTCGGCGAAGGCGTGGTAGTGGTCGTTCGGCAGTCCACGGACAACCTCCGCCAGCCCGCTCGCGGCGACCGTCAGCGCGACGACGGTCCAGGCGAGCGATAGCGCGAACCAGCGGACCGCGGTGCGTTCGGCGTCGGTCGCCCCGCTCGCCTTGTTGGCGCGCCAGCCGAGGCTGACCACAACGAGGACCGTCGCGAGCATCGCCGGGGCCGGCGCGTCCGTGATGAGTCCAGTCAGTGGCCACGCAAGGACACGCCATGCCACGATCCCGAAACGGACCGGCAGCGACACACCCGACGGGCCGCCACCCCCGGCAATGAATGCCAGAGCCGCCCTCGTCTCGGAGAAGTCGCTGCCCAACTCATGGATCGCGAGCGGAACGTAGCTCAGGACGAGGAGCAGGAGCACCCAGCCGCCGGCCCGCATGACCGCCCTACGCTCAGCCCCGGGGCCGCGACGTCGCGCGTCGGCGAGGAGCAGCCCACCGATCGGCACGAGCACGATGCTGCCGAGGACGTGGCAGTGCATCGTGGCAATCGCACCGGCCCCGGCGACGATCCACCAGGCCGCCCGCCCGCTCGACCACGCCCGCCAGGCGGCAGCGAGGGCCACGGCGCTCGTCAGGGCGATGAGGTTCGGGTTCCAGATGAACGTCGACTCGTCGACCGCGCTGGCCGAAACGGCCATGAGGAGGGCGGCCACGAAACCCGCAGCCGGGCCACCGATCGATCGAGCCAGCCACCACACGACAGCGACGGCCATGACACCGGCGACGGCGATCTCGGCCGTGACGGCCAGCGGGTCCGAGCCAGAGAGCCAGGCTGCAGGGGCGAGAAGGAAGTAGTAGAGAACGCCGTGGTGGAAGTCGCCGATCGAGGTCGGCGGGCCGAGCAACGGGATCTGGCCGCGGGCGACCAGGTCGTGCAGGACCAGCATGTCGTGGCCCTGGTCCGCGTCGAACGTCCCCCGTGTCGGCAGGTCGACGAAGCGGAGGATCGTCGCCACGGCGAGGATCGCGAGGAGGCCGACTCGTTCGAGCATCGCCTGGTCGAGAGCACCGCGGAGACGGCCGATGAGGGCCGTCACGGGTTCGCCGGGCAGCGTCTGGTCCTGGCCTGCGTCGGCACGGGTGCTCGGGCCCTCAGGCCGGCGACGCTTCGACGTCGGGTTCCGGGGCGGTTCGGGCTCGGCTGCCGCGGAGGGTCATCGCCCCGGGCGGGAGCGGTTCCAGCGGCCGGCCCTCGGCGAGGGCGATCGCCCTGGCCATGTTGATCGCGTCATATCCCTCGTCCATCCCAGGCGTCTCGAGGTAATACGTGACGTGGGCGAGGCGTGGGTGCCGGAGCAGATGGGCCATCCCGACCTCGCCGATCTGGCCGGCACCGACGTGCTCGTGCCGATCGAGATGCGAACCCAGCTCCGACTTGGAATCGTTGAGGTGAAGGATCCGCAGGCGATCGAGCCCGATTCGGGCGTCGAACTCGGCGAGCAGGTCGTCCGTCGCCTCCGGGTCGGACAGTCGGTAGCCGGCGCCCCAGGCGTGGGCCGTGTCCAGGCAGAAGCCGACCCGCCGTTCCGGGACGCCGCAGTCGGCGATCGCAGCGGCGATCCCGGCCAGCTCTTCGACGGTCACGCCGATCCCGAAACCGCCGCCGGCCGAGTTCTCGAGCAGCAGGACGGCGTCGTCGGGCTTGTCCTCGGTTGCGGCGAGGCTCCGGACGACGCCCTCGGCGATCCGCTCCGTACCGGCCCGCACGCCCGCATCGCGATGCGAACCCGTGTGGACGTTGACGAACGTCGCCCCGAAGCCGGGCGCCATCTGGAGCTCGCGGCTTAGGACCTCGACCGACCGCTCGAAGAAGTCAGGGTCCGGCCCGGCCAGATTCACGAGATACGCCGCGTGGATCGTGACCGGTCGGATGTCGAGCTCCGCGAGACGGGCGCGGAAGGCGGGTTGCTCACGCGGCGGCTCGACCCGACGTCGCCAGGCCGTCGGGTTGTCGCCGAAGATCTGGATCGCTGATGCGCCGATCTCAGCGGCCCGCTCGACGGCACGGACCATCCCGGTGCCGAGCGGAAGGTGGGCGCCGAGTCGTCGGCCATCGGGCAGCATCGTCTTTCCATCGTAGCGGGCTGGCAGTTCCCCGGCCGTGGTAGCGTCGTGGCGATGACCGAGCCAGCGCCCTTGCGGCGCCTGACGGAACGCGAGAAGGTCCTTCGGGCCTTTGTTCGTGACGGCCGCCTCGTATCGATCCCGGCGAAGCCGAAGAAGCGCGAGCTTCTCCTGCCGTACATCCTCGAGCAGTGCTTTCCCGAGGATCGCGACTACGAGGAGAGAGAGGTCAACCAGCGACTTGGGCTGCTCCACCGCGACGTCGCGTCGCTCCGCCGTTACCTCGTCGACGCAGGGCTGATGACCCGCGAGGCCGGGATATACCGGCGAGCGACGCCGCCCGACGCATCACCTGCGGAGGACGGGGTCTGAGTCAGCTTCGGCCGTTCGACCCGAGTCCCGTCTTCGGTCGGCCGGTCGTGTATTCGGCGCCGACGATCGGCTCGATGAGCCCGAGGTTCCCGTCGTCGCGCTGGTAAAGGATCGCGACCCGCTCCGTCTCGGCGTCGACGAACACGAAGAACCGGTGCCCAAGTTCGGCCATCCGGCTGGCGGCATCTTCCTCGAACATCGGCTCGATGGCGAAGCGCTTCGTCTTGACGATGCGGGACTCGCGGCCGGGCTCTGACGTGCCGTCGGCGAGCCGGCTCAGGAGGTGCTTTTCCTGCACGTCCCGGGCCCGGATCCGTGGCTTCTCGCGATGGTCGACCGCCCTGCGCTCGAGCTTGTCGACGACCTCGTCGACGCCGGCGGTGTGGCTCACGGCCGCGGCGTGGGTCCGCAG
>DATHGS010000402.1:0-7178 GCA_035490155.1 Candidatus Methylomirabilota bacterium
GGCGACGTCCGAGCCGGCAGCCGGAGAAGTCGCGGCGCCCACCGCCGTCCTCACCGCCCGCGGTGCGACCGGAGCCGTCGTCCCGCTCGATACCGGCTTCCGCCTGGCCAGCGCCGATGGGACTCCGGCGTCCGTCCTCGCGACACGATTGACGGTCCAGCCGACGTTCGCCTTCGCGGTCGCGCCCGAGGCCGGCGATCAGGCCGCGCTTCTCACGCCTGCCGAACCACTCCAGCCCGGCACGCTCTACCGCTTCGAACTTGCTGGACCGGCCGGTGTCCCTCTCGATTCGTGGGCCTTCCAGGCCCGCCAGCCGCTTCGGGTCGTCGGGACGCTTCCCGAGAACCAGGCCGCCGACGTCCCGGTCGATACCGGGATCGAGATCACGTTCGACCAGGACGGCGTCGCCGACGCCGAGACGCACGTCAGCGTGGCGCCGGCGACCCCCGGCCGTTTCGAGCAGCACGGCCGTACCCTCGCGTTCATCGCGGACCACCCGCTGGCCCCGGCCACGATCTACACGGTCACCGTCAGCCGCGGCGTGACGGTCACCGGTACCGGCGAGGCCACCGACAAGGAGACCAGGTTCCAGTTCGAGACGGCCGCGACGAACGCCCCGAGCTCGGCGATGACCTTCTCGTTCCCGGACCAGGTCCTCGAATCGCCGACGGCTGAACGACCCGTCATGGGCGTGTGGTGGTTCAGCGAGGACCAGCCCGCCCCGAAAACATTCCGGATCGAGGTCTATCGCCTGGCGAATCTCACCGCCGCGATCGACGCGTTCCGCGCCCTTCGAGCGCGGCCCGACTGGTCGCGCTGGTCGACGGACGGTCTCATCGACACGACCAGGCTGTCCCGGGAGGTTGGCGCGGACGTCCCGCTCCAGAAGTACGGCGACGCCTTCTGGCTGCAGCTTCCGGAAACCCTGGCGCCGGGCTGGTACCTCGTCCAGCACCCCGGTGGAACGCGGCCCATCCAGACTGTCCTGCAGGTGACCGACGTCGCGGGCTACCTGAGCGTCTCGCAGACGCGGACGCTCGTCTGGGCCAACGATTTGAAGACCGGTCGCCCGATCGTTGGCGCCACGGCCACGAGCAATGGCACGGACATCGGCCGGACCGACGGCAACGGGCTCGCCCTGGGCCCGACCCCCGCCGGCCTCCTTCCCGAAGCCGCGCAGAACTGCGTCATGCCATGCGATGCGGTCGTCATCGTCAAGACAGCCGACGGCCGGTCGATCTTCCTCCCCGCGGCGCTGCCGCAGGACAAGATGGATCTCTACGGCGCCCCAAACTTCGGGTCCGCTGATGCCGCGTCGCACTACTGGACGCTGCTCCACTCGGATCGCGACCGCTATCGCCAGACCGATACGGTCAACGTCTGGGGCGTCGTGCGCGATCGCGACGATGGCACGGTCCCGGCCGCTGTGGTCCTTCGACTCACGCCGCAGCCCTACGACGACGGGAATGTTCGGCCTCCGGTCGCGAGCCTGACCGTCCACCCGGGACCGGCCGCCGCGTTCAGCGGCTCATTGCCCCTGACCGATCTGGCAGCGGGTTACTACACAATCGAGGCGCTGGTTGGCAGCAACGTCATCCAGAGCAGGGGCATCACCGTCGGCCCGATCGCCAAGCCCGCCTACCGACTCGACATCCAGACCGGCCGCCGCATCTACATCGCGGGGGATCGCGTCAAGATCACGGTCGGGGCCAGCTTCTTCGAAGGCACGCCGGTCCCGGGCGTCCCTCTTCGGATCAATGGCTTCGTCGGTCGCAACGTCGTCACCGATGCCAGCGGAACGGCAACCCATCGAACGATCGCAAAGGTCGATGCGGGCCAGGAGGGCCCGCTCCCGACCACCGTCGAGGTCAGTCCGGCGCGCGCCGAGGAAGGCGAGATCACCGCGGCGAGTCGCGAGTTCGTCGTGTTCCCGAGCAGCCGGAACGTCGATGCCACGGCCCGGATCGCGGGTGGCCGCGTCCAGGTGAGCGGCAGCGTCCACCGTGTCGACGTCAACCGACTCGAGTCGGAGGTCACTGACGGCCGGCCGATCTGGGAGCTCGATCCCAACGGTGCCGCCGTTCGCGGCGCCACTGTGACGGTTCGGTTCGTTGAGCTCGTCCCGGTCCGGACACAGACCGGGACCGAGTACGACTTCATCGAGAAGAAGGTCGTCCCCACGTACGACGAGCGCGTCGTCGAACGCGTCGCCGGGTCCATCCGCGTGAAGACCGCCGCCAACGGGACCTACAAGGCGTCGATCCCGGCAACCACCAAGAACCACGACTACAACGTGATCGTCACGGTCGCCGACCCGGACGGACACGTGGCCCAGATCACGAGCTACGCGGGACGCCATCCGTGGCGCGTCTATGAAGACCGGAATGCGACCCTTCGCCAGACAGGCGTTTCGGGCAACGTGTCCGCGCTCTTCGGCATCGGCGATCGCGTCGACCTGACCATGGGCGACCCGACGATCAAGCAAATCGCGGGCGACGGCACCCGCTACCTCTTCGTCGTGTCGCAGCGCGGGATCCACTCGGCGACCGTCCAAGCGTCGCCGCGATACGCCACGACGTTCGCTCCGTGGGCCGCGCCGAGCCTGTACCTGGGCGCGGTTCGCTTCACGGGGCACGGCTATGTCGGACCGGTCTCGTTCGCGGCCACGTTCCGGGCAGCCGACCGACGAATCCAGATCGACATGTCGGTGGCAGCCGCACGCTACGCGCCCGGCGATACGGCGACGGTGAACTTCACCACGCGCACGGCGTCTGGAGCGCCGACCGCCGCCACCGTGATCCTGCGAGCCGTCGACGAGAAGCTCTACACGATCGGCGGGGCGTCGCAGGACGACCCACTCGCCGAGCTGTATGCCCCCGTTGGGTCGGGGATCGTCGGCACGTACCTGTCGCACCGCAATCCCCGAACGGGTGGCGGGGGAGGCGGCGACACGGGTGGGGGCGGCGAAGACCGCGTCATGTTCCGCGACGCCCTGCTGTTCAGGACGATCGTCACCGATGCGCAGGGCCGCGGTTCCGTCTCGTTCCCTGTGGCGGATGACTTGACATCCTGGCGGGTCACCGCGTCGGCGATCACGCCCCAGCTCGAGGCCGGTACGGGGTCGGTCCTCGTCCCGGTCGGGCTGCCATTTTTCGTCGACGCGTCGGTCGCTCCCGAGTACCTTGCCGCGGATCGACCGTCGATCCCGGTCCGGGCATTCGGTTCCGCCGTCGCTCCCGGCGACGCGGTGATGATCGAGGTGACCTCGAAAACCCTCGGCTTCGACAGTGGCCCGATCCGGGCCAAGGCGTTCGAGACGACCACGGTGCCGCTGCCGGCCCTTCACGTCGGAACCCAGACGATCACGATCACGGGGACGTCCGGCAGCGGCGCGACGGCCAGGACCGATCGGCTTACCCGGTCGTTCACTGTCGTCGAGACCCATCTGACGGCGGCGCGGACGACGTACGTCGAGCTCCCCGCCGCGGGCCCGTTCAGCGGCGGCAGCGGACTCACTAGCGTGGTCGTCTCGGATGCGAATGCCGGGCGGTACCTGCCGCTACTGACCGATCTCGCGGAGGGCGGCGGTGCCCGGCTCGATCGCGGTCTTGCCGCCGACGTCGCCTCGTCGCTCCTGGTCAGCCACTTCGGCTCGCGCGCTACCCAACGTGATGGCGGCACGTTCGACGCCGCTCGCTACCAGGCGACCGACGGCGGCCTTGCGCTCCTGCCCTATTCGAGCAGCGACCTGGAGCTGTCGGCGCTCGTCGCGCTCGTCGCCCCGTACCGCGTGAACGGGATCGGGCTCGAGAGCTACCTGCGAACCATCTATGGGGACGCCGCCGAGACGCGCGAGCGCCAGATGTTCGCGCTGGCCGGTCTGGCAGGGCTCGGCGACGCGGTCCTGCCGGCGCTTCAGGCGGCGGCAGCCGCCGATGCACTGACGACCCGCGAACGGTTGATGATCGGGCTCGGAGCGGCCGCCCTCGGCGACGACGCAACTGCTCGATCGATCGCCGGGTCGCTCATCGACGCACACGGCGAGCAGCTGGGGCAACAGGCTCGACTGCGGGTCGGCTCGTCGGCTGCCGATGTCACGACGGCGACGGCTCTCATCGCGGTCCTCACCGCCGCCGTCGGCGACGGTCGGGCGCCCCTGTTCTGGGCCTACGTCGAGGAGAACCCTGCCGTCGACCAGCTCGAGGTGCTGCCCGCCGCGGCCTATCTGACGGAAACGCTCGCTCGCCTGCCGGTCCGTCCGGCCAGCTTTGCGTACAGCGTCGACGGGACGCGCACGGTGATCAGCCTCGAACAGGGCAGGTCGTTCGAGCTCAGCGTCACCGCGAAACAGCTGGCGTCACTGACGATCGAACGGATTGCCGGTTCGGTCGGCGTGACCACCAGCTGGCACGAGATGATCGTTCCGACTGCTCTCAAGCCGGACCCGGACACCACGATCAGCCGATCGGTCAGGCCGATCGGCACCGTCGGCAGCGCCGACCTCGTGAGGGTCGAGCTGACCGTGACCTTCGGGCTGCAGGCGGCGGCCGGCTGCCACCAGGTCACCGAGCTCGTCCCGAGCGGGTTGACCCCGGTCGGGTCGCTGGCCAGCTGGGTCGATCCGGACAGCGAGGAGCCGATTTCCGGCAATGGGGCCACCATGCCGTACGACCAGACCGGGCCACGGGTCTTCTTCTGCGCCGATCCGAGCAGCCCATCGTCGAGCAGGATCCTGCGCTACTACGCTCGGGTGGTCACGCCCGGCACGTACGCCTGGGAACCCGCCATCGCCGAGTCGCGCAGCCAGGACGGTCTCGCTTCGCTGACCGCGGCGAGTACCGTCGTCATCCGCTGACCTGCCGGCGGGTGCGCCCACCGGCGCATCCGCCGCCTACAATCCGATCCATGCCAGAAGAGCGATCGGAGACCCGGATCGAGCGCGATTCGATGGGCGAGATGGCGGTCCCGGTCGACGCGCTCTACGGCGCCTCGACCCAGCGTGCGGTCCTCAACTTCCCGATCTCGGGCCAGCGGTTTCCGCGGCGCTTCATCCAGGCGTTGGCGCTGATCAAGCACGCCGCCGCAGAGACGAACGCGGATCTCGGCCTGCTTGATCGCGATGTTGCCACCGCCATCGCCGCCGCGGCCAGCGAGGTCGCCGCGGGACTCCACGACGACCAGTTCCCGATCGACATCTACCAGACCGGATCCGGCACGTCGACGAACACGAACATGAACGAGGTCGTGGCGAACCTCGCTTCGGCCCGGCTCGGGGGCGGGCGTCGCGTTCATCCGAATGACGACGTCAACAAATGCCAGTCATCGAACGACGCGATCCCAACCGCGATGCAACTGGCCGCGGCGATGGCCATCGAGGAGGACCTCGTCCCGGCGCTCGAGTCGCTCCGCGATGCCCTCGACGCAAAGGCCGAGGAGTTCTGGCCGATCGTCAAGACCGGCCGGACGCACCTCCAGGACGCCACCCCCATCCGCCTCGGCCAGGAGTTTCGCGGCTACACCGGACAGGTCGAGGAGTCGATCCGGCGAGCCCGCTCGGCCCAGGACGAGCTCGTCATGGTGCCCCTCGGCGGCACCGCCGTCGGGACCGGGATCAATGCCCACCCAGGCTACGCCGTTGCTGCCTGCGCCCGCCTCGCCGTGCTGACCGGCCTGGGCGTCCACGAGACACCGAACCATTTCCACGCCCAGGCCTCGCTCGACGCCGTGATCGCGGCCCACGGCGCCCTCCGGACGATCGCGCTCAGCCTGTGGAAGATCGCCTCGGACGTCCGGCTCATGGGCATGGGTCCGCGAGCCGGGATTGGCGAGCTGGCCCTGCCGGAGACGCAACCAGGGTCGTCGATCATGCCCGGCAAGGTGAACCCGGTCGTCGTCGAGAGCCTCACGATGGTCGTCGCCCGCGTCCTCGGCAACGACGCCACGATCGCCTTCAGCCAGACCGGCTCGTTCCTCGAGCTCAACGTGATGATGCCGGTGACGAGCGTCGCCCTCCTCGAGTCGATCGCGTTGCTGGCTGCCTCCGCCCGCAACTTCGCCGACCGCTGCATCAGCGGCCTGACCGCGACGGACCGGGGCCCGGCACTCGTCGAGCAGGGCCTCATGCTGGCGACCGCTCTCGCCCCGGAGATCGGCTACGACGCCGCCGCTGCGCTCGCCAAGGAGGCGCTCAAGAGCGGGCGGACGATCCGCGAGCTGGCCACCGAGCGCGGGATCGCTCCGGACCGCCTCGATCGGCTCCTCGATCCGGCGTCGATGACGGAACCCGGCCTTGGCGGCGGCGCAGGCGGCGGCTGACAGGCGGCGGCTGACCGGTATCAAGCGAAACGCGAGGTCGGTGCCAGCGGCTCGGGTCGAGCGAACATCAGTACCCCAATGACCGTCCATGCAAGGCCGAACACGAGCCAAGCGACCGGCCAGCCGAACAACATAGCCGACGTGGCCAGGAGGATCGCGGCTCCGATCGGGAGGTCGTCGGTCCGGACGAGGACGAGACCGACCAACAGGCAGCCGACAAGGGCGATCGCCTGACAGACCAACGTCGCCTGGGGCGATCCCGCATGAACCAGGGTGGCAGCCAACAGGACGGCCCAACCGACGTGACCGGTCATGGCGAGCAGGGCGCCGAGGGTGCCGAGCCGGCCAGCGCTGTCGCTCCGCCGTGCCCAGCAGCCGACGATCCCGACGAGCCCGGACACGACGGCAACGATCGTCAGCGGGAGGATCTCGATGAGGTAGCCAGGCCAGTCCGGAGGAACAGGCTGGCCCACGACGGCTACGCCGGCGATCGTCCACGTCCCGCCGCTCAGGAGGGCCGCGGCGGCGGGTATTCGCGATCCAGTGTGGAACCGAGTATCGAGCGCGCCCCTGACAAGATCAAGGCGAGCGCGGCGGTCGACCGTCATGTCCGCGAGGACCGCGAGCACCTCGCTCTCATACCGAGCCCGCCAGGCGCGGGGATAGAGGCGCAACAGCGCCGCACCCGTGGGTCTGCGTCGATCTGTCACCCGCCGCAGCCTCGGGCAACGCGGGGTTGGATCAGGCCAGGTTGGCCGAGCGCGATCGGCAGCGGCCCGAAGCTCACGTGCGACGTGTCAACGGTGAGAACCCCTGCGGCGTCAACCTCGATGGCAAAGCGATCCATCGAGCGCGCGGCGGGA
>DATHGS010000403.1:0-2721 GCA_035490155.1 Candidatus Methylomirabilota bacterium
GCATCTGGCTCGCCCTGACGAAGGAAGGGGCCTTCCACGGGGTCTTGATCAGCCACCAGTCGAAGACGAGATGGCGCGGCGCACTCAGCCGGACGGCGCCGATCGGATCCGAGGAAAAGAGCTCGCCGACCGTCATGCTGCCGGGGAATGAGTCGACGAGCGCCCGGAACTCGGCGAGGAAATCGAGCAGCTCCGGCTGGTCCTTGTCATACAGGTGGACCTGGCGATCGTACGGTCGGCGCCCACGGTAGCGGCGCGGATTCGAGCGCAGATCGGCGTCCTTGAAGAAGGCATTGAAGACGTCAAGCCGGAAGCCGTCGACGCCTCGCTCGAGCCAGCCGCGGACCATCGTCAACATCGCCTCGCGGACCGCCGGATTGCGCCAGTTCACGTCCGGCTGTTCGGGCAGGAACGTGTGCAGGTAGTACTGGCTGCGAACCTCGTCCCAGGTCCAGGCCGAGCCACCGAAGAACGAGGACCAGTTGTTCGGCGGGATCCGGCGCCCGAACCGACCGCGCCGGCCGTCGCGCCACAGATACCAGTCGCCGTACGGGCCGTTCGGATCACGACGGGATTGCTCGAACCAGCCGTGCTCGGAGCTCGTGTGGTTCATCACGAGGTCGAGCATCAGTCGGATGCCGCGCCGATGAGCCTCGGCGACCAGCCGGCCAAAGTCGTCGAGCGTGCCGAAGATGGGGTCGATCGCGTCGTAGTCGGCGACGTCGTAGCCGACGTCGAAACCCGGCGAGGGGTGGATCGGTGAGAGCCAGATCGCGTCGATCCCGAGCGAGCGCTCCGTCCCGTCGTTGAGGTAGTCCAGCTTGTCGATCAGCCCGGGCAGGTCGCCGAACCCGTCGTCGTTCGAGTCGGCGAATGAGCGCGGGTAGACCTGGTACACGACGCCCCGCCGCCACCAGTCTTCCCCGAACGCCGCGTTCTCGACGGGCGGTGCGGGCTGAGTCGGCGTGGACGGACGAGCCGCCTTCGACCGCGAACGCGGAGCTTTCGCGGCGGTCGCTTTCGCGGTTGGCGATGTGGCGGCGGCCGCCGCCTTTGCGGTCTGCTTGGGCACCGAGTGAGCCTAGCGCGATCCGCGGCGGATTGTCTCGCCGGGCGGCGACTCCCCTCCGGTGGGCGGCTTTCGGCCGATATACTCGCCTCGATGTCCACCCACACACCCGCGTCCGGGTCCCAACGCGTCCGCGTCGGGATCGTCGGGCTCGGGGCGGTCGCCCAGGCCGTCCACCTTCCGCTTCTCGATCGCCTGGGTGCGCAGTTCCAGATCGCCGCGATCGCCGACCTGTCGCCGTCCCTCGTCGAGGCGATCGGCGAGCGCTATCGCGTGCCGGCGGCGGAGCGGTATCTCGGCATCGACGCCCTGCTGACGAGCCACGCGATCGATGCCCTGATCGTCCTGACGTCCGGCTCGCACGGGGGGGCGACGCTGGCCGGGCTCGGCCGAGGGCTTCCGGTATTCGTCGAGAAACCGCTCGCCTACACGCTCGGCGAAGCCGACGACATCGCGGCGGCGCTCGCGAAGGCGGGCGGCGCGAACGGCGCGAACGGCGCGGCCGAACCACCACCGCAACTCCAGGTCGGCTACATGAAGCTCCACGACCCAGCCGTCGGTCGGGCCCTCGAGTTCGGGGCCGAGGCGAACGGGCGCGGGCCAATCCGCTCGATCGAGGTGACGGTCCTCCACCCCACGTCCGCGGTGCAGCTCGCCCACGCCCGATTGCTGCCGCCGGCCGGCGATGTCCCGGCCGACGTGATCGCCGGACTCAAGGCGGAGGACGACAGACTTCGCTCCGTCGCGCTCGGGGCCGTCGCAGAGTCGGTCGGTGCGCTCTATTCCGGCATCCTGCTCGGCAGCGTCGTCCACGATCTGGCCATCATCCGGGCATTTGCCGGGGACCCGGTCGGCATCGATGCCGTCGACGTCTGGCCGGACGACGCCTGGCCGCCGTCGGTCGCCGTGGCGGGCCGCCTCGCTGCCGGCGGCCGTTTCTCGATCCGCTGGCACTTCCTGCCCGACTACCCCGCGTACCGCGAAGAGGTCAGGGTCGTTCGCGAGGGTTCGACGATCGAGCTCGAATTCCCGGCGCCCTACCTCCTGCACGCCCCGACGTCGCTGCGGATCACCGAGGCCGACCGCGGCGCGCGTCGCGACGTCTCCGTGAGCTCATACGACGAGGCGTTCGAGAACGAGTTGCTCGCCTTCCACGCCCTTGTCGTCGACGGCACGCCACCGCTCTCCAGCGTCGCCGAGGGCCGCGCGGACATCGTCACGTGCCAGCGAATCGCCGCGCGCCACGCGGCGCAACTCGGGGTCGAGATCGGCGGCGAGGCCGCGGCCGGCGGATGACAGCGCCGCTGGACAAGCGCGACAGGAAGGAACCGACGGTCGTCCACCTGGTTCCGCACACCCATTGGGACCGCGAGTGGTACGAGCCGTTCCAGACATTCCGGATGCGGCTCGTGGAGCTGATCGACCAACTCCTCGTTCGCATGGCGGAGGATCCACGGCTCCGATTCACGCTCGACGGTCAGGCCGCGACCGTGGACGACTACCTCGAGATCCGGCCAGACGCTGAACCGCTGATCAGGCAGCTCATCGCCGAGCGTCGGCTCGCGATCGGTCCGTGGCAGATCCTCATGGACGAGTTCCTGGTCTCCGGCGAGACCATCATCAGGAACCTCGAATTCGGCTGGACCCGGGCC
>DATHGS010000404.1:0-2205 GCA_035490155.1 Candidatus Methylomirabilota bacterium
GGAATGGCAAGGCAGCGATGGAGGTCATGGGCCAGTGGGCTCCCTCCACGCAGATTGACCAGAGCGCCAACAAGAAGGGCATCGGCTCCGACCTCGGCTGGTTCCCGTTTCCGACGGTCGCCGGCGGTGCGGGCGCGGCGACCGACGGCGTCGGTGGCGGCAACGGAATCGTCGTCGGCAAGGACGCCCCACCCGAGGCGATCGACTTCCTGAAGTTCTTCAACAGCCCCGAAAACGCGACGAAGCTCAACGCCGCCAACATCGCCCTGTCGACGGTCGTCGGCACGGAGAGTGCCATCAAGGACCCGAATCTCCAGGCCGTGCTGGCCGGTCGCGGCAAGGCGACGTTCATGCAGCTCTATCTCGACCAGGCTACGTCGCCCGCGATGGGCACGGCCATCAACGACGCAACGATCGCCCTGTTCGAGGGTGCATCGGATCCGGCCAAGGTCTGCAAGGCGATCACCGACGCTGCGGCCGCGCAGTAGGCGCGAACCAGTCCTGGATCACCCGTAGACTCGTTGACCCGAGCGGGCCGGCTGGAGCCGGCCCGCTCGATTTCCACCGGACAAGCTGAGGATCCGATGAGGGCATACGGCAGCGGGTCGCGGTTCGCGGCAAGACGGCCGGCCAAGTGGGCGACGATCGCCCTGTTCCTCCTGCCCGCCCTCGCCCTGTACTGCGTCTTCGTCCTGATCCCGATCGCACAGGCCGCCCATTTCAGCCTGTACAAGTGGAACGGGCTGCAGCCATTGACCGACTTCGTCGGCCTCAAGAACTACCAGACGGCCCTCGCCAGCGACACCTTCCGGACCGCCGTGGCCAACAACCTGCTGATCGTGGGGCTCTCGCTCGCGATCCAGATCCCGTTCGCCCTCGGCCTCGCGGTGCTGTTGAACCGGCGGTTTCCCGGACGAGCGATCTTCCGCCTGATCTTCTTCCTGCCCTACGTCCTGTCCGAAGCGATCACCGGGATCGTGTTCTCGCTGCTCCTCCAGCCCGGGTCGTTCGTGGATTCGGGGCTGCGCAGCGCGGGCCTCGGCGGTCTCGTCCAGGATTGGCTGGGCGATTCGACGATCGTGATGATCACCCTGTTCGTGATCATCTCGTGGAAGTATTTCGGCTTCCACATGATCCTGCTCCTCGCCGGCCTCCAGGGCATCCCCCACGAAATCGAGGAAGCCGCCCTGATCGACGGCGCCGATCGGCGGCAGGCCTTCCGCCACGTCATGTTGCCCCTGCTCGGACCGACCCTTCGAGTGTCCGTCTTCCTCTCGATCATCGGCGCCCTGCAGCTCTTCGACATGGTCTGGGTGATGACCGCCGGTGGGCCGCTGAACGCCTCGAGCACGATGGCGATCGCGATGTTCAAGGCGGGCTTCAAGAACAGCCAGATGGGGTTCGGCAGCGCGCTCGCGGTGATTCTTTTCGTCTTCGGCCTGGTCGTCGCCCTCGCCTATCAGCGTTTCGTGCTGCGGCGTGACGTCGAGGGCGCCGTGACGGTCTACAACGGTTGATGGCGTGGCAACGACCGCCCGGTCCACGACCCGCCCGGCTGCAGGCTCGATGAAGCGCACGCGGGCAGCGTTCGCCCGGACCGGCCTGCCCGGAGCCGTCGCCTACGCGATCCTCATCGTCGTCGCAGCGGCGATCCTTGTCCCGATCGTGTACGCGGTCCTCGGCGGGTTCAAGACCAACGGTCAGCTCGCAGCCAATCCGGTCGCCATGCTGCCGAACCCGTGGGTCTTCTCGAACTACACCGACGTCCTCGTCGGCAGGAATGCCGGCGCGTTCTGGCGGGAGGCGGCCAACAGCCTGATCATCGCGGCGGTCGCGGTCATCGTGACCGTCACGTTCGCCTCGCTGGCCGCCTTCGTCTTCGCCCGGATGGTCTTCCGTGGCCGGGAGGCGACGTACACCCTGTTCGTCTTCGGCCTGCTGTTCCCATCCGCCGTTGCGATCCTGCCTCTCTACATCCTCGTTCGCCAGCTGGGCCTGGCCGGGAACCCGCTTGGGGTGGCCCTGCCGCAGGCCGCGTTCGCCCTGCCCCTCACGATCGTCATCCTGCGACCCTTCTTCCGGAGCATCCCGACAGAGCTCGAGGATGCGGCCCGGATCGACGGCTGCAGCTCGTTCGGGTTCTTCTGGCGGGTGCTCCTGCCGCTGGCGCGACCCGCCCTCGCGACGGTAAGCGTGCTGGCAGTC
>DATHGS010000405.1:0-6567 GCA_035490155.1 Candidatus Methylomirabilota bacterium
TAACGCATACGCGGGTCCGGCCGGGGGTCCGTAGGGTGAGGTACGAGTATGCGCTCGCGTCAGTTTCATCGTCAACGAAATGAAGCCTCGCCGCGATCACGCGGCGAGGCTTTCGCGCGTAGTTGGGCCGTCGACAGGCGATGGCAGCCGACATCGATCCTCCGATACCCTGATGGGCATGGAAAACCATCGGGCTTTGGGCGTGAAACCGCGAGTTGCCCGTCTGCTCGCCGCGCTGGCCATCGTCTCGATCGCGCTCCCCTTCGGCTCCGCGTCGGCTGCCTCGAGGACGATCGCACCGGCCGCAGGGGTCGCTGCCTCGCTCTCGGCGGCTCCCCTGCCGTCATGCACCTACAAGGACATCCTCACAGCTCGCGCCCGCTACTCGCAGTACGCGACGACACTGCTCGACACGATTTACCGACTCCCCCGGACCTACTACCCGATCGACCTCGTCGCGACCGGCCTTCGCGGCGGTGGATCGATCCGCAGGATCGCCCTGGCCGATCTACGGGCCATGGATCGCTCTGCACGCATCGCGGGCGCCAGGTTCGCGATCACCAGCGCGTTTCGCAGCTACAGCCAACAGGTCGTGTTGTTCAACAGTCGAGTCGCGAGAGTTGGCAGAGCGGCCGCCCTGAAGTTCGTCGCACGACCCGGTCATTCCGAACATCAACTCGGCACCGCGATCGACTTCCGTAGCTACGACGGGCGGACCCCGTTTGCGACGACCCGGGCCGGCCTCTGGATGAAGGCGAACGCCTGGAAATACGGCTGGGTGATGTCATTCCCAAGCGGCAAGTCCGCCGTGACGTGCATGTCGTCCGAACCGTGGCATTACCGGTACGTCGGGCGGCCCGAGGCGCGGCTGATCCATTACTCGGGGCTGACCACGCGGCAGTGGATCTGGAGGCAGTTCGGGAGCTGAAGGGTTAGATCTGTCGCTGCCCACGGTGGTCCCGCGGGCAGGTCAGGTTCCCGCAGATTGGTCGCGGACGCAGAGTTGAAGCGGCCGGTCCGGAGCAGGCGCGCTCGTTTCGGCGAGGATTCCCTGGCTCGATACGTCCCTGTTCGATAGGACCGTCCGGGACGGCCCGATGGGCCCCCTGTCGGAGGTCCTCGGATCTCCGCCGGGGTCCAACCGCCAGGCGAGCGTTGGTGTCGGCAGGATCGCCGTCGAGTCACGGACACCCTCGGTGGACCACGCGAGCACGCCGGTATCGTCGATCGCGATATCGGTCGTCCCCTTGACCTGCTTCGAGGAGCTGACGACCTCCATTCCCGGCCAGCGAAAGACCCGAACCGCGGAGTCGCCGCTGTCGGGATTTGCGGTCGCGTGCGTGCCAACGACGAGGAAACCGCCGGCGGGCGACCAGGCGACAGTATCGACCGTCTCGCCCCAGAACGATCGACAACCTTCGCCGCGGGACCCGGCGCCCAGGATCAGGCCGCCCTCGAGTGTTGCGAGCCAGATCGCGACCGGAAGCGCAATCGCGGTGGCGATCGCGAGGCGTTCGACGGATCGACGGCGAATGCGAGTCTTCATTGGGCCGTAGACGCTCCTCTGTCTCCTCCTGTGTCATCCTCGCGCGTGTTGGCCGTGTTGTGCGAGGAATACCGATGACCCTGCTCGACGACTACCTCGCAAGAACCCCGGGTTCGCGCGCCCTCTTCGAGCGGGCGACGGCGTCGATCCCGGGCGGCTCGACCCGGACAACGATCTTCAACGCGCCGTATCCACCGTACATGGCCCGCGGTGAGGGCCTCTGGACGTGGGACGTCGACGGCAACGGCTATCGGGACTTCCTCGGCAACTACACCTCGCTGATCCTCGGGCACGCTCATCCCGACGTCGTCGCGGCTGTTGAGGACCAGGTCAGGCGCGGCTCCGCGTTCGCCGCGCCGACAGAGGTCGAGATCGAGCTCGCCGAGGAGATTCGACGGCGGCTGCCGTCGCTCGAGCGGATCCGCTTCACGAATTCGGGCACGGAGGCGACGATGTTCGCCATCCGCGCCGCGCGGGCGTTCACGGGCCGGCCGCTCCTGGCCAAGTTCGCGAGCGCCTACCACGGCACCCACGACACGGCGCTGGCCGGCACCCCCGGCGTCCCTGACGCCATCTCCGGTTTGGTCATCGAGCTGCCGTGGAACGACGCCGACGGGGTCGAGCGCGGGCTGGGGGGCCGCGAAGGCGAGGTCGCGGCGATCATCATCGAGCCGATCCAGGGCGCCGGCGGCGTCCGGGCGGCCGATCCCGCGTTCCTTCGCTTCCTCCGCGACTATGCCGATCGGATCGGCGCGGTCCTCATCTTCGACGAGATCATCGCGTTCCGAATCGGCCCGAATGGCGCCCAGGGCGTGGTCGGCGTTCGACCAGACCTGACGACGCTCGGCAAGATCGTTGGCGGCGGCTACCCGCTGGCGGCATTCGGTGGACGGGCCGAGATCATGGACCAGTTCGACGCGCGGCGGCCGGGCGCGCTGAGTCACGGCGGGACGTTCAACGGCAATCCCGTCGCGGCGGCAGCCGGCCTCGCTACGCTCCGCTTCCTGACACCCGAACGGTACGAGCGCCTGGCGAGCCTCGGCGAGCGCACACGGGAACGGATCGGGACCGGAATCGCGGCTCGTGGGATCGATGCCCATGTCGACGGGGTCGCCTCGCTGTTCCAGGTCTTTGCCGGCCCATCGCTCCGCGGCGAGGACACCTTGGGCCCGACCGAGAGCCTTTTCCTGGGTCTGCTCGTCGACGGCTTCCACCTCGCGCCACGCGGCATGGGCGCGATATCGACCCCGGCGACCGAGGAAGACATCGACGCCCTCGCCGATGCCGTGGTCGGCCGCCTTGGAGCGATGCAGCCAGCCGCGGTGTCGGTCAGCTGATCAGGCGAACCCGAGCGCCACGACGGAGGCCCCGACTTTCGCGTAGCGAATACAACCGACCAGAATCGGCCGACGATCGACGGACTTCAGTCGGAGTTGTTCGTCTGGCGCAAGCCGATGCCGGATTCGGTCGAATTTCCTTCGTGTCGCGAGCATTCGAGGCTCGACTGAAGTCTCGCGTGTCGGTTGTGTTCGCGTGGCGAAAGTCCGGCGAGACAGATGACGTCGGTGTCGGTCAGCTGATCAGCTCGAGGCCGGCACCCACGTGACGATGCCGATGCTCGAGGCTTCCTGGCCGGCCAGCGAGAACGTGCCGTCGGGGCCCTCGATGGACAGCTCCTCGAGCGCATCGCGGAATCGGCGTTCCTTGTCGCCACCGTCGGCGATCCACAGCTGACGGCGCAGGAACCCCTCCAGCTGGGCTCGTCCGTCGAAGTGACGCGCGGCGCGTTCCGTCATCGTCACGATCGGTTCGCGCCCTCGCGCGCGGAGCAGCTCGACGAATTCCGGCAACGCCGGAAGGGCCAGCCGCGCCTCGCCATGGACGATCGGCCAGAAAGGGTCGGCCACGGCGGCCGGCGGCCGCTCCATGAGAACGGCGACGCAGAGCCGTTGAGCCGTTGCTTCCATCGCGCCCACGAACGGGCCGATCGCATCGATGTCGTATCCGACATGGGCGATCAGCGCGACATCGGCGACCGGCGGGTCGGGCATCGGCCAGCGATCCGCCATCGCCCGTACGTTCGTGAGGCCGTGCGAGGCGATCCCCTCCTCGAGAGTGGCCCGCATCGACGACGAAGGCTCGATCGCGACGACCTCCCCGACAGCTCGCGCCAGTGGCAGCGCATAACGGCCGGCACCGGCACCGATGTCGATCCAGGTTTCGCCGGGTTTCGCGAGGGTGATCAGCTCGGCGAGAACCGGATCGTCCCCACGATCCGGATCGGCCCGGAACAGGCTGCTGACCGGCGCGTAGAAGTCGGCCCCGTCGGGGACCTCGCGAACGCGTTCGACCTGCTCGCGGTTGGCCCGGACCCGCTCGCACCAGGCGAGTTCGACGAGGTCCGCCGGCGTGTCGACGTCCGGATTGGAGCCGCTGACCGCGACCTCCAGGACGATGTCCGGATCCTCCGACAGCATCGGCCCGAGGCCGCGATCGCCGGTGGCCTCGTCGACGAGCTCGAACGCGCTGGCGCGGACGAAGACCGGGTTGGCCCCGCCTCCATCGGAGTAGTGCGGCACGACGACCGGTCGATCCGTTGTCCGGGCGGCACCGATGAGGGCACGGATGACCTCCGGCCGCGTCCGCGGCTGGTCACCGAGCGCGATGACGACCCCTCGGACCGGCGGGTCGATCTCGGTGATCGCGGCGATGCCGACCTGGAGCGAGCTCGCGAGGTGGCGCGGGTCGGGGTTGCGGACGCGGCGCTCGCTGAGCCATTCGATGCCGTCCTCGATCTCGTCGGCGGAATGACCGAGGACCACGACGATCTCGTCGATCCCGGCCTCTCGAACCGCGTCGAGAACGTGCTCGAGGAGCGGCCGGCCCTCAAACTGGGCGAGCGCTTTCGGCGATCCGAAGCGGGACGACGCGCCGGCCGCCAGGACGAGCGCGGCGACGGTCATCCGGCGGCGGCCGTCTGGGCAGCCCGACGCGGCGTAACCGAATTCTCCGCGTTTCCACCAGCAATGGCCCGATCGCGCATCGGCACGCCGGAACCGCCGTATCGCTGGGCCGTGATCTCGGCGATGATCGCGAGCGCCGTTTCGGCCGGGTTGCGCCCGCCGAGGTCGAGCCCGACCGGACCGCGCAGCCGGGCCAGCTCCGCCTCCCCCACTCCGGCATCGCGCAGCCGCGCGCGCCGATCGCCCTGGGTCTTGCGGCTACCCACGGCGCCGACGTACCGGCAGCCGCGCCGAAGCGCTTCGATGATCGCCGGCTCGTCGAACTTCACGTCGTGGGTCAGGACGGCGACGGCGTCGTCCGGTCCGAGACCGATCTCCTCCGCCACCTCGTCCGGCCAGCCGACGATCAGCCGGTCGACCTGGTCGGGCGGGAACCGCTCCGGCGTGGCGAACGATGCCCGGCCGTCGACGACGATCGTCTCGTACCCGAGCTCGCGGGCGAAGCGGACGAGCGACCGTGCCACTTCAACCGCACCGACCACGACGAGCCGCGGACGCACGGGGAACGCCTCGACGAAGACCGAGCGGCCCTCGATCTCGACGGTTCGCGACGTGCCCCTTAGCAGCGCCTCGCGGGCCGCGGCGACGAGAGCCGCGTCGGCTGCCGGCGAGCCGAGTGACGATCCACCGACGATCCCGTCCGGTCTCACGACGAGCGTCGGCTCCGGCGGCGCGCCGTCACCCGGCGGCGACGACCCGAACTCCGGCGGCGGAGCGTCGGCGGGGAGGAGCGTCGCAACGGCCGCGCCCCGATCGCGAGCGGCCGCGGCCACGGCAGGTGCCACCAAGGGCTCGACCAGCACGTCGATCGTCCCGCCGCACGCAAGCCCGACGTCCCAGGCGTCCTCGTCGCTGATCCCGTAGCGGATCACCCGCGCGTGGCCGTCGCGCCGGGCCCGTTCGATCTCCTCCGCGGCCGCGCCCTCGACGCAGCCGCCGCTCACGGATCCCGCGATCCGCCCGTCGTCGGCGCGCAGGAGCACGGCCCCCTCCGGTCGCGGCGCCGAGCCGAATGTCCGAACGACGACCGCCCGACCGACACCACCGCCGGCGCCGTCGGCCCGCCAGGCCTCGAGGGTCTCGAGCAACTCCTTCATCGCGATGTCTCCAGGTTCAACGTCCTCAGCGTCATCGTCCTCGGCGTCATCGTCCTCGGCGTCATCGCGGCGTCCTCAGTGGCCGCGCCTCGGTCGGCTCGACCCGGTTCGCGCCGATGGCGGCAGGAACGGCGAGCTCGCGGATCGCCGACCCGGCGCGAGCACCCGCGTCGGCCGACGCTGCCGCCTCCCCGCCCCGGCGGACGTCGCTGCTCCGTGCACCGGACAGGATCTCGCCCAGGCGCTCGAGGCTGGCGACCGTGCCGGCCGGCAGGAAATCGTCGATATACGGGTAGGCCGCCCGCATTCCGCCGGCGAGTGGCTCGTAGCCCGGCGTCCCCGCGAGTGGGTTGAGCCAGACGAGCCGATGGCAGTTGCGCCGCAGGCGGGCGGTCTCGGTCGCGACGAGCGTCGGGTCGCCGCGATCCCAGCCGTCGGAGACGACGATGACGACGCCGCTCGTCCGGAGCGTCCGCCGCGCCCAGTGGAGGTTGAAGTCTCGGAACGACTCGCCGATCCGGGTCCCGCCTGCCCAGTCGTTGACGCTCTCCGCGACGCGCGCGAGCGCCCGGTCGCGATCGCGGTCCTTGAGGAGGCGCGTCACCCGGGTCAGCCGCGTCCCGAAGACAAACGACTCCGTCTTCACCGCCGACGACGCCGACAACGCCTGGATGAACCGGAGCAGGAGCCGGGCGTGGCGCTCCATCGAACCGGAGATGTCGCACAGGACGACGATCTTTCGGGGCGCCTTCACCGGCCGCCGCCAGACCCACTCGGTGAACTGGCCGCCGGTCGCGATGTTGCGCCGGAACATTGCCCGGGGAGCGAGGATCCGGCCGTGGCGATGGAGTTCCTGGCGGCGGGTCCGCCGCAATTCCAGGCGCGGCTCGAGGAGGTCCAC
>DATHGS010000406.1:0-3875 GCA_035490155.1 Candidatus Methylomirabilota bacterium
TCGCCGAGGAGTCGACGGCCCCCGTCGGCTGACACGATCGTGGCAGGCGCTCGACCCTCACGGGTCGGGCGCCTTTTCACGTTCGAGGGGGGCCTTTTCGCGCTTCGGCCGTCAACGTCGGACGCTCCGCCGTCACTTCGCTGCAAGGCTGTGGCCTGATGGCCGCCTGACGGTGTGACAACCACCGGCACACGCTTTGCTCATCGCCGAATCCGGCGTGTTCGGATGGAGGCTTTCAACCATGACATATGACGAACGCACCGTCGTCCACCGCGATGAGGTGGTCGATGGAGCTCCTGTCGACCCGAAATATGACCGAGGCACAGCAGTGACCAGCCGAACGGTCGAAACCCGCCCGAGTGGCGGAGCCGTCGCCGGTCGGATCGTCGTGTTCGTATTCGGGCTGATCCAGGCCGTGATCCTGTTGCGGATCGTGCTCCTGCTTCTCGACGCCCGGGAGGGCAACGACCTCGTGTCGTTCATCCTCAACACGAGCCAGATCTTCGTCGCACCGTTCGAGGGCATCCTTCGCACCGACGCCCTGCACTCCGGTGGCTCCATCTTCGACGTGGCCGCCGTCGTGGCGATTGTCGGTTGGAGCATCCTCGAGGCGTTGATCCTCGCCGCCGTCGGCATCTTCCGGCGCGAGCCAGCCTGACGGGACGGGGGCCCCGCCTCTCACCGCTCCCCTCCTCCATCGAAGCGGCGGTCCACCGGACCGCCGCTTCGGTCGTGTCACGGGCACTTTTCATTCCTGCGGTAGCGTTACCGTCGTGCCGCCCTATGACTCACGCAGCAGCCTGATCGTCGTCGACGTCCAGAACGACTTCGCCGACGCGGCCGGCAGCCTCAGCGTGTCCGGCGCGGTCTCGATCGTGCCGACGATCAACGCGGAGATCGCAACGGCGACGGCCGGTGGCGCGCTCGTTGTCTACACCCAGGACTGGCATCCCGAATCGACACCCCACTTCGCCCGCGACGGCGGCATCTGGCCCGTCCATTGCGTCGCCGGCACGTGGGGCGCGGAGCTCCATCCGGCTCTTGTCGTCGACGGGCCGCGGGTCCGCAAGGGCGCCAACGGCGAGGACGGCTACTCCGGGTTCACGATGCGCGACCCCGTCTCCGGCGAGACGACACCGACCGAGCTCGAAGGCCTCCTGCGCGAGCGAGATATCGCGCGGGTCGCCGTCTGTGGCCTCGCCACCGATTACTGCGTGAAGGCGACGGCGCTCGATGCGGCCCGACTCGGCTTCGAAACCGGCGTCCTGGTCGACGCCGTGCGGGCCGTTGACCTCGCCCCGGGCGACGGCGACCGGGCGATCGACGAGATGACGGCCGCCGGCGTGGCCCGCTGGCAGGTGGGCGCCTGACATGCAGCTGCACCTGGTCGACGCGACGTACGAGCTGTTCCGAGCCCATTACGCGCCGCGCCCGGACGTCCGCGGTCGCGACGGCACGATCCTGTCCGGCGTCTCCGGCCTGTGCGACCAGTTGCTCTACCTGCTCCGCGACGAGGGTGCGACCCACGTCGGTTGCGCGACGGACCGGGTGATCGAGTCGTTCCGCAACGACCTATACCCGGGCTACAAGTCGAGCGCCGGGATGCCGCCTGAGCTCCTCGCCCAGTTCCCCATCGCCGAGTCGGCCATCGAGGCCCTCGGGCTCGTCCTCTGGCCGATGGTCGAGTGGGAGGCGGACGACGCGATCGGGGCGGCTGCGGGGCGCTTCGCGGCCGATCCGGAGGTCGAACGCATCCTCGTGTGCACGCCCGACAAGGACATGGCCCAGCTCGTGACTGGCGATCGCGTCGTCCTCTGGGATCGCCGCCGCGGCATCACCTACGACGATGCCGCCGTCCGCGCCAAGTGGGGCGTCGCGCCCGAATCGATCCCGGACTGGCTGGCCCTCGTCGGCGATTCGGCGGACGGGTTCCCGGGGCTTCCCGGCTGGGGCACGAAGTCGGCCGCGGCGGTCCTCAGCGTGTACGGCCATCTCGAAACGATCCCCCCGCGCGCCAGCCACTGGGAGGTCCCGAGCCTGCGAGGCGCGCCGCTTCTCGCGGCAACCCTCCGCGACCGCTTCGCCGAAGCGCTGCTCTACCGGGACCTCGCCCGTCTGCGGACGATCGACGACGGCGTCCCGATCCCCCAGCAGGAAGCCGGTGACCTGCGCTGGGACGGCGTGCCTCGCGCACGCTGGGAGGCGTTCTGCGACGAGTGGGGGCTGGCCCGACTGCGGACGCGGCCCCATCGCTGGCTGGCCGACTGAGACTCGTCGCGGTTTGAACTCGTCGCCGTTTCAGGCGCTCGGGCGGGTCAACTCCAGGATCCTGGCGTGATGCGCCGGCGGCGCCGCGAGGATGCTGACCGATCGGGTGCCGCGGGCGATGTCGAACCACGGCCCGCCACCGGCGTCGGTCACCGTCGCTCCCGCGCGCTCGGCGATCAGGCCGGCCGCGGCGACGTCCCAGACCGACATACCACCCTGCTGGACGAACGCGTCGAACCGACCGTTCGCCACGTATGCCAGGGCCAGCGCCGCGGAGCCCATCGAGCGTGAGATGCGAATCGCCTTGCGCAGACCGCGAGCCCGCGACGCGACCGTTCTGCCGGCCAGCGATGCCGCGACGACGAAGTCGGTCAGGGTTTCCTTGTCGGAGACGGTGATCGGTGTCCCGTTGAGCGTCGCCGGCCCGTCCGCAGTGGCCGCGAAGAAATCCTGGCGGGTTGGATCGAGAACGACCCCGAGCGCCGGCCGGCCGTCGATCGCGAGCCCGATCGAGACGCAGAAGACGGGGATCCCGTTGGCGTAGTTGATCGTGCCGTCCACCGGATCGATGATCCAGACCCGGCCGCGACCGCTTGCTGCGGCGTCACCGGCGCCAGTCGATTGCGCGCCGGACTCCTCGGCGAGGATCCCGTCGGCCGGGTGACGGGCCCGGATCGCGGCGATGATCAGCTCCTCGCTGAGGTGGTCGACCTCCGTCACGATGTCGCGGGCGCTCTTGTAGTCGACCCGCTCGACTCGCTCGTAGCGCTCCATCAGGAGCCTTCCGGCGGCGGCCGCGATGTCGAGGGTGAGAGCGAGGTCGTCGGCGTATTTCGACCCATCGATGGGGTTCGGGACCGGGCTCTCGGCTGTGAGACGGACGTCCGTCACGGCGACGAGCAGTCGACGGCGAGCGGGCGGGCGGGGCCGTCGAAGCCCGTGAGCCGTTGCTCGAAGGTGACGGTCGACTTCGGCGCGATACGGGGACTGAGCACGAACACTGGCTTGCCCGAGCCCTGCAGGGTCGGGTCGCTGATCCGGCAGGTGGTCGTCCCCGCCGCGCTCCCGTTGTTCGTGACCTGGAGCTCGACGAGGAGACCGTTGCCATCGTTCGTCATGCCAGCCACCGAGGCCGTGAACGGCCCGATGCCGGCGACGGCGAACCGAGCGAGCAGCGCCAGAGCGACGATCCCGAGGGCGACGGCGACGAAAACAGTCCCGTGGACCTGCGAGCTCGCCGAGTCGCGCAGCCCGAGCGGATTGCAGCGTTCGCAGAGGCCCACGTCGAGGGCAACTGGTGCCCCACAGCGGGCGCACGGATGGGTCAGGACCGGCGCGACGGGCGTGCTGTTCGGCGGTACGGCGGGAGTGATGGTGGGGAGCGTCATCGGTCGGTCAATCGTGCCACGAACGAGGGCGGCCGTCGCCGGGACGGTCGCTTCGGCGCCCTCGCCGGTCCCCTGGCGCCGCGACCGTGCTCCGATGATCGCCGCCTACCAGCGCTCCGCCGCGTCCACGAGGGCGTCGACGTCATCAGTGGTGCGAGCAGTCAGGAGCAGATCGTCCGCACCGACGTCGCGCCACCTCGCCAGCTCCGCCCGGGGCGC
>DATHGS010000407.1:0-3031 GCA_035490155.1 Candidatus Methylomirabilota bacterium
GGGCTGCTGTCGACGATCGTCGCGATCTTCTTCGTCCGCGGTCGCGAGGACGAGAACCCGATGAACATGCTGAACCGCGGCTACTGGGTCACGACGATCCTGTCCGCCGTCGCCTTGCTGCTCGTCACGAATGTGATGCTCCAGACGAACGGCAACGCCCCGTCCGGCCTGCCGGTCTGGGTCTACTACTTTGCCGCCGGTGTCGTCGGCCTCGCGACGAGCGTCGCCTTCGTCTACATCACCCAGTTCTACACCGCCGGCACGTTCCGCCCGGTCCGCGAGATCGCCGAGGCGTCCCGGACCGGTCCCGCGACGAACATCATCTCCGGCGTCGCCGTCGGGTTCGAGACGACGTTCGTCACTGCGATCACGATCGGCATCGCCCTCTTCGCCAGCCACTGGCTCGGCTCCGAGGCGCACATCCTCGACGACAAGGGCAAGGATGTCGGCGGGATCTTCGGGACGGCGGTCGCGACGATGGGCATGCTCATGACCACCGCCTACATCCTGGCGATGGACACGTTCGGCCCGATCACCGACAACGCGGGCGGCATCGCCGAGTTCAGCCGGGCAGAAGCCGGCGCCCGGGAGATCACGGACCGGCTCGACGCCGTCGGCAACACGACTAAGGCGCTCACCAAGGGCTACGCGATCGCGTCGGCCTCGCTCGCCGCCTTCCTCCTGTTCAGCGCCTACATCGACAAGGTCAACCTGATCCAGACGAACCGCGGCGGCGCGCTTCTGACCTCGGTCAACCTCGCCAACGTCAACGTCTTCATCGCCGGGCTGATGGGCGCGATGCTCGTCTACTTCTTCTCGTCGCTCGCCATCCGGGCGGTTGGCACGACGGCCCAGGCGATCATCGTCGAGGTCCGCCGCCAGTTCCGGGAGATGCCCGGAATCATGGACTACACCCAGCGCCCGGACTACGCCCGCGTCGTCGACATCACGACCCGCGCCGCCCTCCGCGAGATGATCCTGCCGGGCGTGGTCGCGGTCGCCACCCCGATCATCGTCGGGTTGCTCCTCGGCGCTGAGGCGGTCGCCGGCATGCTGATGGTCGGGACGATCGCCGGCGTCATGCTCGCGACCGTCCTCAACAACAGCGGTGGGGCGTGGGACAACGCCAAGAAGTACATCGAATCTGGCAACCTCAAGGACGTCGCCGGCAACGCCCTCGGCAAGAAGACCGACGCCCACGCGGCGGCGGTTGTCGGCGACACGGTCGGCGACCCATTCAAGGACACCGCGGGGCCATCGCTGCACGTGCTCGTGAAGCTCCTCGCGACGATCACCCTGGTCCTGGCCCCTCTCTTCATCCGATAGCTCGCCGCGCCCACGGCCCACCTGAAAGCGGCAAACCTAATTGGATATCTACATCCAGTCCCTCGTCATGGGCGTTGTCCAGGGGCTGACCGAGTTCCTGCCCGTCTCGTCGTCCGGACACCTCATCATCGTGCCGGCCCTGCTCGGCTGGCACGATCCGTTCATCACGTCGCTCGCGTTCAGCGTCATGCTCCACGTCGGGACGCTGGTCGCGTTGCTCATCTACTTCCGGGCGGATTGGGCTCGGCTCATCCCGGCCGGGCTGGCCACGATTCGCGACCGCTCTTTCGACGGTGATGGCGATCGGCGACTGGCCTGGTTGCTCGCCGTCGCGACGATCCCCGCGCTGGTCATCGGCGTGTTCCTCAACGACCCGATCGAGTCGCGGTTCCGGGAGGTCGGCCTCGTTGCCCTCATGCTCGTCGTCGGCGGAGCGATCCTGTGGCTCGCCGAGCGGACCGGCTCGCGTCGACTCCTCGCCGTCGACCTGACGTTCCCGCGGGCGCTCGGGATCGGCCTGGCCCAGTCCCTTGCGCTCATCCCTGGCATCAGCCGCTCGGGGATCTCGATCGCCGCGGGCCTGTTCACGGGGCTTGACCGCGAATCGGCGGCCCGCTTCTCGTTCCTCATGGCCACCCCGGTCACGGCGGCCGCGGCGGCCTACGAGGGGCTCAAGGTCATCAAGGGCGATGTCGGTGTCGCCGTCCCGGTCGGGCCGCTCCTGGTCGGGTTGGCCGCATCGTTCATGTTCGGGATCCTCGCGATCGCCGTTCTCCTTCGCTACCTGCGGACGCGCTCGACCGACATCTTCGTCGTCTACCGCGTCCTGATCGCGGCGGTCGTCCTCGTCTGGTGGCTGCGCTGACGGGCGGCTGACGATGGAGGTCATGAAGCAGATCCGGCAGCGCGCGATCCGGGACCTCGTCGAGCAGCGCCCGATCCGGACCCAGCAGGAGCTCGCCGGCGCGCTTCGTGAACGCGGTTTCCGAACGACCCAGGCGACGATCAGCCGCGACGTGGCCGAGCTGGGCCTGATCAAGACCAGCCGCGATCGGATCCAGGCCTACGCTCTGCCGCCGCGACTCGTCGAGGCGGAGACATCCGGGGAGGATCGTCTTCGCAAGCTCTTGGCCGACCTGCCGGTCGAGCTCCACGAGGCGGGCCTCCTGCTCGTCATGCGCACATTGCCCGGCTCCGCCCACGCGATCGCGGCCGCCCTCGACCGTGCCCGCTGGCCCGAGGTGGCCGGCTCCATCGCAGGCGACGACACGCTGTTCATCGCCTTCCCCGATCGTGGCTCGCTCCAGCGGATCAAGCGGCGCCTCCTTCGGCTGTCGGAGAGCTGACCGGCGTGGCGGCCGGCGGCGGACAGCGACGAACTCGGGCCGGGGCGATCTGTGTCGCGTTCGTGAGTCTGCTGGGCATGCTCACGGCCGGCTGCGGCCCGGACGATCGGACGAGCGTGGCACCCAGCATCGGACCGAGCGTGCTCCCGACGACATCTTCGGACGTCTCGCTTCCGACCGCCCCGACGAGTGCCTCCGCCTCTACCGCGATCGCGGTCGACATGGTGGTCCGAACGGTCGCACCGGATCTCCAGGCGCGGAGCGCGCCGAGCCTCGGCGCGTCGTCCCGGAAGATCGAGCCGCTGCTGCCGCAGGACTCGCGACTGTTCGTTATTGCGGGCCCGATCTCCGCCGACGGC
>DATHGS010000408.1:0-2130 GCA_035490155.1 Candidatus Methylomirabilota bacterium
CGCGGCGCGGGCCCGGGCGGCCATCAGGTCGGCGACGAGCTGAGCGAGGCGTTCCGGATCGCTCGGACCGAGCTCGGCACGCGGATGGTCCGGGCCCACGCGATCTTCCACGACAGTCTCGGGGTCTACCGCGAACGCGACGGGCAGCCGGTCCACGACTTCGAGCGTGTCGACGCCGTCCTCGAGCGCCTGCTCGAGACGGGCCTCCGCCCGGTCGTCGAGTTGTCGTTCATGCCCAACGATCTCGCATCCGACCCGGAGCGGACCGTGTTCGACTACGTCGGGATCATCTCGCCGGCGCGCGATCTCGGCCGCTGGTCGGATCTCGTCGCGGCCCTCGTCCGCCATCTCATCGATCGGTTCGGCCGGGACGAGGTGCGGACGTGGGCTTTCGAGGTATGGAACGAGCCGAACCTGAAGGTGTTCTGGTCCGCCGACGAGTCTGCCTATTTCGAGCTCTATGACGTGTCGGTCCGGGCCGTCCGCTCGGTCGATCCGACCCTGCGGGTCGGCGGCCCGGCCACCGCGGCGGTCGGCTGGGTCGACGACCTGCTCGCGCACGCCGCCGAGGCGAAGGTGCCCCTCGACTTCGTGACGACCCACACCTACGGCCTCCCGCCGCTCGATCTCCGACCGATCGCGGCCCGCTTCGGGCGACGGGGCATTCCCCTGTGGTGGACCGAGTGGGGTGTCTCGCCGAAACATGGCTCGCCGATCAACGACAGCGTCTGGGCGGCGCCGCTCGTCTGCCGCGGCATGCGTTCCGCGGCCGGCCGGCTCGAGTCGCTGGCGTACTGGGTCGCGTCGGACCATTTCGTCGAGCTGGGCGAGCCCGAGCGGCTCTTCCATGGCGGGTTCGGGTTGCTGACGATCGGCAATCTACGCAAGCCGCGCTTCTGGGCGATCCGGATCCTCGAGCTACTCGGGGAACGCGAGCTGCGCACGACGATGGACGGCGACGGTTCCGGCGGGCTCGTCGAGGCGTGGGCGACGAGCGATCCCGACGGACGAATCGCGATCGCGCTCTGGAACGGGACGATCGATCAGTCGAAGGCCGCCGGAGACGCGTTGCTCGACCGCCGCGTCGGCCTGCGCGTCGGCGGGTTGGCCGCCGGAGCGTCGCGGCGCGTGCGCCACCGGCGGGTCGACGCGGGCCACTCGAACATCGCTTCGCACTGGGACGGCGGCGACTGGCCCGACTCGGACGGCTGGCGGCGCCTCCGGGCCGCCGATCGACTCGAGGACCTCGAGCCGGAGCGAAGGGTCCGGATCGGCCCAGAAGGCGCGCTCGAGCTCGAATTCGACCTGCCGATGCCGTCGGTGTCGTTCGTCGAGCTCCTCCCGGAGCCGTCTGACGTCGATGACTCCGCCTAGCCAGCGAGCAGGACGACCGCCAGGGCGAGGATCGCCGGCGCTGCCTGGACGACGAGGATCCGCCGACTGACCGTCAGCGCGCCGTACACGCCGGCGACGATGACGCAACCCAGGAAGAAGACGCGGACCTGGAACCCGACCGGGTCGGCGGCCAGCGCGCCCCAGACCAGACCCGCGGCGAGGAACCCGTTGTACAGCCCCTGGTTGGCGGCGAGGGTGGCGGACTGATCGGCGAAGGCCTGATCCGTACCGAAGGCGCGCCGTCCGCGTTCGGTCTGCCACAGGAACATCTCGAGAACGAGGATGTAGGCGTGGATCGCGGCCACGACGAGGACGAGGGCGAGTCCCAGGGTGTGCATTCGACTCCTTGGCGCCTCGAATCCGGTCGGATCGATGTCGGGCCAGACTACCAGTGCGCCTCGGTCCGGTCGCCCCTCCCGTTCGGTACCATTGCGGCCGATGCCGAGCCCGCCCGTCCCCAACGATCCCCGGATCAAGGCCCTGTCCTCCACCGAGATCCGGAGGCGGTTTCTCGAGTATTTCGAGGAGCGCCTCCACACGATCGTGCCGAGCGCCAGCCTCGTCCCGGCCGGCGACCAGACGCTCCTTTTCACGAACAGCGGCATGGTCCAGTTCAAGGACGTCTTCACGGGCGCCGAGAAGCGGTCGTACACCCGTGCGGTCGACTACCAACGGGTGCTGCGCGTCGCCGGCAAGCACAACGATTTCGAGGAGGTCGGCCGAACCCCGCGGCAC
>DATHGS010000409.1:0-4010 GCA_035490155.1 Candidatus Methylomirabilota bacterium
GGTCCTGTACGGCGGCCCCGACCAGCAGCGGTTCGCCCTCGGGGCGCTCGCGGGGGCGACGGCCGTGGGCGCTCTCGTCTCGGGCTTCGCCGTGCGCTTCTTGTCCCTGCGGATCGTCACCGTCGTCGGCCTGGTCGCGTCGGCCGGCGCGCTCGTCTGGGCGGCTCGCTGGGCGCCGGGCGTCGGTCTCGGGGAAGTCGCGGTCTCGCTCGCGGTCTTCGGGTTCGGCTTCGGGCTGACGGTGACGCCGCGTTCGACCGCGGCCGTCGAGGTCGCCGGTCGGGCCGCCTTCGGGATGGCGTCGGCGACCGTCACGGTCGCCCGGATGCTCGGGATGGCCATCGGCGTCGCCGTCCTCACCGCCTACGGCTCGACGACGATCGACCATCTCTACGACCAGCTCTTCGCCGTGCCGGACGGCTGGAAGCAGGTCATCCCGGTCGAACTGCGGAACCGGCCGCTCAAGGACGGCCTCGTCGTCGATGCGCTCGAACGCTGGGCCGCGGGTCAGGCGTCCCAGATCCTCGTCGGATTGTTCGTCGTTGCCGGCATCGTGGTCGTTGTCGCCATCCCGCCCGGGCTCGTCCTTGGTTCGAGGCCGCGTATGCTGGCGGGCGAATCGGCCGCCCGCGGGGTGGCCGGCGCAGGAGGCCCGCCAGAGCCAGATGGATCCGACGACCTCGTCAGCGGCACCCTCTGAGGCTGCCGTGCTGCCGAAGCCTGGCTCGTCGCCACACGGCGCTCCGCCGCCACCGGATCGAGCCGCGACCGCCCCGCCGCCTGCGCACGTGGACGGACCACCGATCCGGATCGTCGTCCACGGATCGAGCGGCATCACCGAGTCGACCGACATCGCCGCCCTGTCAACCCTCCACGCCGACGCCAAATCCTGTCTCTGGATCGACCTGATCGATCCCGACCCGGATCTCGTCCGGGACGTCGGGAAGCAGCTCGGTCTCCATCCGCTCATCGCCGAGAACATCGCCGAGGCCAATCAACGAGCAAAGATCGAGACCTTCGGCGAGGTCGTCCACATCGTCCTGTTCTCCCTCCGCTTTGCCGGCAAGGCCGAGGCTTACGAGATCGATTTCGTCCTCGGCGACCGGTTCCTGCTGTCCGTCCACGGACAGGAAAGCGACCTCTCGAGCGCAGCCAAGCTGCGCGTCGACGCGGTGAAGGTCCTCGACCGCGGCGCGGATTACCTCCTGTACGCCCTCGCCGATCACATCGTCGACACCTATTTCCCGGTCCTGGACGAGCTGGCCGAGGAGATCGACGAGCTCCAGGACAAGGTGGTCGCGACGGCCGACGAGACGACCCTTCAGCGACTGTTCGAGCTGAAGCGCGAGCTGATCGCGATCCGCCGAGCGACGTCGCCGGCCCGCGAGATCTTCAACCAACTGACGAACCGGGAGGGCGTGTCGATCGACGAGGCCCACGTCGTCTACTTCCGCGACGTGTACGACCACCTCATCCGGGTGACCGACGAGCTCGACAACTACCGCGAGCTGGTCGCCGGCACGCTCGACATCTACCTGACGATCGTCAACAACAACCTGTCGATCATCATGAAGCGACTGACCGGGGTCACGGTGATCCTCGCCGGGATCGGGGCGGTCGCCGGCATCTTCGGGATGAGCGAGGCGGGAAACGCGTTCGCGGGTGGCGAGTCGATCGGCTTCTGGCTCGTCACGGCGTTCACCGTGACGATCGCTGTGGTCGCGGCGGTCGTCCTGCGCAAGATCGACTGGATCTGACGGCCGGGCTCGCAGCGAGGTTGGCTAGCCGCAGTTGACCGGGTGCGGGGTCGGGTGGGCGGCGGCGTGGTCGGCCGGGCCGACGGTCAGCAGCTCGGCGCGGACCTGGGTCTTCCCGACGGTCCCCTTTGGTCCCTCCGACGTCTGGAGCCAGAGCTCCTCCGTCGTCGCGTCGAGCGCGGCGTTCAGGCTGGTCTGGTGGAGGAGGACCTGCGTAACGTAGTACTCGAAGACCTGGTCGTCGCTCGTGTAGACCTGGACGATCATGTTGAGCATCTTTTGCGGCTTTCTCACCTCCGTCGCGAGGTGGTAGATCGGGCCGAACATACCGTCGCGGGCGTGGGCGTACAGGTACGTTGCCCCGCCCTGGCCGGGCTGGTGGAGCTCCTTGATGTACATCGCGACGTTGCACTGCGGGTAGGTGTTCGAGCCGCCGACCGGCTTGACGATCGGCAGGTCGATCTTGAGGGCGGGGACCACGACGCGCGTCGCGACCCGGTCGGCGGGCGCCGACGGTGAGGGCGACGTCGATCCCGTCGGAGGAAAGCTCGGCAAGGGGATGGTGGGAGTCGGCGAGGCCGCCACGATCTCCGGCGAGTCGCTAGGGGCGGGCGCGGCCTCGACCGGCGCGCTGTAGGTCAGCAGTCCCGCCGCGATCAGCGACACCCCGGTCGCGGTCAGGACGGCCGGCAGGAGACGGTTGCGGAGCGCGTTGAGCAGGGTTGCCACGGGGGCGGAATCCTAACAGCGGCCGGCGGGAGCCGCCGTCGGACGCTCGTACTGGTACTCTCCGGCTGATGGGTCCCCGGCTGTCGGTCCTCGCCGGTCTCGTAGCCGGAATCCTCGTCGCGCTCGCCGTACTGGCCGGCGTCATCCTGGCTGTCCCCACGACGACACCGCCATCGAGCGAGCCAAGCCCGTCGGCGGTTGCCTCGGCCGTCACCCCGTCTCCGTCGCCGTCCGCGTTGCTTTCTCCGTCGCCGTCGGCGGTTGCCAGTCCGTCAGCTTCGGCGTCCTCGAGCGCCGATGCCTCCCTTGCGGCATCGGCGAGCGCGACCGCCAATTTCCACGTCGGTGAGACGGCGCCGGCCCTGGCGATGCGGAAGGTGGGCGGCGGGACGATCGACCTGGCGACCATGAAGGGCAAGGCCGTCTGGGTCAACTTCATGCAGACGACCTGCCCACCATGTGTCGACGAGTTCCCGATCATGAGTGGCTTCGCCGCCCGATACGCGGATAAGGGCCTCGTTGTCGTCGCCGTCGATATCCGCGAGGACGAGGGTACGGCCGCCGCGTTCGCCAAGCGCCTGTCCGCGACCTTCCCGGTCGGCCTCGACCCAAATGGCGCCGCGCAGCAGGCCTGGGGCGCCTACGGGCTGCCGGTGCATTTCTGGATCGACAAAACGGGGATCGTCCGCGACGGCGCCCTCGGCGGGATCGGCCCGGACGTGATGGCTCGCGGCGTGGCGTCGATCCTGCCAGGGGTCAGCGTGACGCCGTAAGGTGCGCCGCCCCGTCGGCGTTTCTGCCCGGCCCTCGCAGCCGGCCCGGCGCCGCCACCTCGGGCGAGCCCGAAGTGATCCGATTTCGCACGCCGCGGAAAGTCAATTCCTTTCCGGTCGTCAGTCCGAATTCGGCTTCCGAATTCGGAGGATCGCGCGGGAAACAAGTGACTTTGGCGGGCGTCCGGATTCGGACTATCGGCGGTCGCGACCGGCGGGACCGGATCCACGAGTCGCCGTGGCGGGACCGGATCCACGGGGGGGCCTTGTGGGGCCAAAGCACGTTGCGCCTTGGCGCGCGCCGAGCGCCAGAATGAGCCCTTAGATCGGGGCGATCGCCCGGGCGGCCTGGCCGATGATCCCGAGGATGAGCCCGGGGAAGACCCCGAACAGCACGGTCAGGGTGGTTGTCGCTGCGAGTCCGCCCCACAGCAGCCGGCCATGGCGCTGCGGCGGGGCGTCGCTGGCCGGATCGCGCATGTACATGTAGACGACCACGCGGAGGTAGTAGAACGCGGCTGCCGCGGCGTTGAGCATCATGATGACCGCCAGGAACGAGACCCAGCCACCAGCCTGGACCGCGGCGAGGATGACGACGGCCTTGGCGAAGAAGCCGGCCGTCGGTGGAATGCCGGTCAGCGACAGCAGGAAGAGCGTCATCAGGATGCCGAGCGCAGGCTCCTTCCGCCCGAGCCCCGCAAACGTGTCGAGGCTCGACGTCACCCCGGCCCGCTTCTGGAGCGCCGCGATG
>DATHGS010000410.1:0-5692 GCA_035490155.1 Candidatus Methylomirabilota bacterium
ATTCGCGCGGACGCGGTCGCGTCGCGGTGGACGCGTGGAGGAGCTGGCCCTCGGTGCGCCCGAGGCGGTCCTGGCGCTCGCCGTCGAGCTCGCCGACGGAGAGCGTGAGATCTGGCACCGGGCGGTTGCGACCGAGGCGGCTCGCGGCGGCCGGCTGCTCCTGCTCGCCGCGCGACTCGACAAGGAGGAATGGCAGCCACGGGCGGTCTTCGTCTTCACGGACCCGCTCCGGGCCGATGTCCGCGACGCCCTCCGCGTTGCGGGCGAAGCTGGCATCCAGACGATCGTCGTGACCGGCGATCACCCGACCACGACGGCCGCGATCGCCCGCGAAGCCGGCCTTGGCGCCGAGCGGGTCGTTCTCGGGAGCGAGCTCCGGACCTGGGACGACGCCCGGCTCGATGTCGAGTTGGCGCACCTCCACGCCATCGCCCGCGCGTTGCCGGAGGACAAGCTCCGGCTCGTCGAGGCGGCTCGCCGCTCGGGCCGGACGGTGGCCGTCACCGGCGACGGCGTCAACGACGCGCCGGCACTCCAGCGGGCCGATGTCGGTGTGGCAATGGGAAGCGGGACGGCCGTCGCCAAGGGAGCCTCCGATCTGGTCCTCGGCGATGACGCCTTCGCGACGCTCATGTATGCCGTGCGGGATGGCCGCCGACTGGTCGCCAACGTTCGAAAGGGCCTTGTCTTCCTCGTCTCGACGCACGTCGCGTTGCTCGGCTTCATTCTCGTGGCGACAATCGCCGGCTGGTCGCAACCGCTCCTCCCGATCCAGATCCTGTGGCTCGAGCTGTTCATCGACCTGTCGACCTCGGTTGCGTTCGAGCGCGAGGCGGAGGAGCCCGGCGCGATGGCGGAGCCACCGCGCCGGCGCGATGTGCCCCTTCTACCTGCCTCGCTGCTCTTGCGGATCGCCGTCGCCGGCGGGTTCAGTGCCCTCGCGGCGGTTGCGATCCTCGCCTGGAACCCGGGTGGGTTCGAGCACGCCCGGTGGCTGGCGTTCACCGCGCTCGTCGTCGGCCAGGTCGTCCGGGCGTACGCCAACCGGAGCCTGACGAGATCCGTCGTCGATCTCGTCCCGAATGGCGCCCTCGCCGCTGCCTGTCTGGCCGTCATCGCCATCCAGATCGTCATTCCGCTCGTGCCGTTCCTGTCCGACGCATTCCGGGCGACACCCCTTGATGCGCGCGACTGGTTCGTCGTCGCGGCGATCGCCCTGGCGCCGGCTCTTGTCGCGGATATCATCCGGCGCCTGACCGGCCGGACCTGGGTCGCCTGAACGCCGGTGCGGGCGAGCGACCGCGGTTATGCGTCTACGCTGACGGCGCCAATTGGGCGGTTGGTGGCGGATCGGGGTAGAATGTGGGTCCGCCCGACAGTCGGGCGTCCCACGCGTGGTCGAAGGTTCCTCTCGAACGGCCAGGCGACGGCCGATGCCCAGTTCGAGAAGAGAAACCGGAGATTCAGATGTCCAGCGGGACTGTCAAGAAGCTCGTCGCCGATCGCGGCTTCGGGTTCATCACTGCCGATGACGGCAAGGACTACTTCTTCCATCGTGGCGCCCTCGAGGGCGGCCTTGACTTCGACCGCCTCGTCGGCGGCGAAAAGGTCGACTTCGAGGTCGAGGCGAGCCCGAAGGGTCCGCGCGCCGTGAAGGTGCGCGAGGCGTGACCGACGAGCGAGCGCGACCCCAGCCCGCGACGATGACCGTGCCCCCCCGGCCCGGTGTCGCTCCGCGAGCGCCGGAGCCGCTCAAGCACGTCATCGCCGAGTACAAGCACCAGGCCCAGACGATCACGTGCGTCTGCGGCTGGCACGGCAGCAGTGCCTCCCCGGACGGTCGTTCGTCCGAGTGGAGCGCTCACGTCGCGGCAAACCGGACGAAGCCGCGCTGACGCGCGGTCGACAACGAACCGGAATCGAGGCCCGGGCCCGCAAGGGTCCGGGCCTCGACGTTTCCCGGCAGCCGAGGCGGCTGGGATATCAGGCTAAGTGATGAGAACGAGGTCGACCACGCTGGACCCTCCGCCCGTTTGACTCGATCCAGGCGTGGATTTGATCAGAGTCGAGCGCGATCGACGCGAATGATCAGCCAGCCTGATAGCTGGCCCTGGCGAGCGACCCGCCCAGAACGACGCTGGCGTCAGCCCGGCGTCGGCTCCTCCAGCGGCAACGTGACCCGGAACGCGGCCCCGCCACCCTCGCGGTTCCGGACCGCGATCGTTCCCTGGTGGCGGTCGACGATCCACTTGGCAATCGCGAGGCCCAGGCCCGTCCCCCCGCTCGGCGCGCCGCTCGCCCGCCAGAACCGCTCGAAGACATGGGGCATGTCGGCCGGGTTGATGCCCCGCCCGTCGTCCTCGACGTCGAGCTGGGCAGAGGAGCCGTCGAGCCGGACGGCAACCCGCACCTCGCCGCCGCTCGGGCTGTGGCGGATCGCGTTGTCGACGAGGATCGTCACGAGCTGGCGCAACCTGGCGGGATCGCCCTCGACCACGACCGGGGCCGGATCGACGACGACCCGGACAGACTTGGCCCGGGCAGGCTTGGCCAGCGACGAGGCCGCGTCGGCGGCGACATCGCCCAGGTCGATCGGGCGACGCTCGAGCGAGATTGCACCGGAGTCCGAACGGGCAAGCAGCAGCAGGTCGTCGACGAGGGCGGTCAGGTGGTCGACCTCCGCGCCGATGTCGTCGAGCGCCTCGCCGACCGCATGGACGGGCTCATCGCGATGGCGCTGGAGATGCTCGAGGGAGCTCCGAATGACCGTCAACGGGGTGCGCAGCTCGTGGCTCGCGTCGGCGGCGAACTCGCGCTGGCGACGGAGGGCCAGCCGCTGCGAGACGAGCGATTCGCGGATGGGGACGAGCGCTCGCCGAGCGTACACGGCGCCGAAGCCGATGGCCACCAGGACGACGACCGCCCCACCGACGATCAGGACCCTGAGGATGGAGTCGAGCGTTTCCTGCTCGGTAGTGCGGTCCTGGAACACCTGCAGGTAGACGATCCCGACCCTGGAATCAGCGCGCTCGGTCAGGACGCGGATCGGCACGGTGCCGATCTGGGCCAGGCGAACGTCGACCCCGGTGACCTTGGCCCCATCGATCCCGGCGAGAACAGGAATGCCGGGAGGAAACTGGAGCGGGCTGCGATCGAGTCGATTGCCGGCATCGTCGGAGACGAGCGCATACGTCCCCGACGAGACGCCGCCGAACGCGACGCCGAAGTCCGGCCGGTCCGGGTCCGGCCGCGCACCGTACGCCTCGGCTCGATCCTGAAGCTGCTGTTCGCTTCGGGCCTGGAGGGTAGCTGCCGCGCTGAGATAGAGGGCGATGCCAAGGACCACGAGGACCAACAGCGTCGTACCGCCGCTGAACGCGACGAGTCGCCAGCGGACACGTCGGATGAGCCGGCCGTCGGCGGCCAGGGCGTCGGCATCGGCGGTATCGCCAGGGCCGTGATCGGCAGCGACGGACGCGCCGTCAGGCATCGGCGAGGCGGTACCCCACGCCGCGGACCGTCTCGATCCGGTGGCCGACGTCGCCGAGCTTCGTCCGGAGGTAGTGGACATAAGCGTCGACGGCATTCGGAGTGACCGCGACGCTGAACGGCCAGGCCTGGTCGAGGAGCTGGTCGCGGGTCAGCGTCTGGCCGGGATGGCGCAGGAGACACTCGAGGAGCGAGAACTCGCGTGGGCTCAGGTCGACCGGGCGGCCGCCGGCCGTGACGCGGCGGGCCGTCTCGTCGAGCGTGATCGGTCCGACCGTGAGCTTCGGCAGCGCCCGCCGCGGGCCACTGGTCGAACGACGGGCGAGCGCCCGAAGGCGGGCCGCCAGCTCCTCGTAGGCGAAGGGCTTGACGAGATAGTCGTCGGCACCGGAGTCGAGACCGGTCACGCGGTCGCCGACCGTGTCCCGGGCCGTCAGCATGAGGATCGCGAGCTCGGACCCGTTTGACCGCAGCCGACGAGCAACCTCGAGCCCGGACATGTCCGGCAGCCCGATATCGAGGATGACCGCCTCGAGCCCGGGGGCGTCCTCGGCAATCTCGAGACCCGACGCGCCGTCGTTGGCGACCTCGACGACATGGCGGTCCTCCTCGAGCAGGCGCTTGAGCACGCGGCTCAGGCGCGGATCATCCTCGACGACGAGGAGATGCATCGACGATTCCTTCTCTCTATGGGACGACTGTGATGTCGGTCGCCGAGGTGGTCAAGCTGGTCCGCGGGCTGGCCGCCGCGTTGGGTGACGCAGCCGCCCCGCCGCCGGCGTTGCCGCCGCCCCGACCACCGAAGCCATCGACGGAGACGACGACCGTCTTGCCCGCCACGACGTCGGACGCGTTGCCGCTCGCCTGCTGATGGTAGGTGGTCGTGGCCGACGTCGACACCGTGATCGTGGCGCCGGAACTTGTCGTAAGCGTCACCGAGTCCGGACCGACCGCCGTGACCTTGCCCGTGATCGACAGGCCCGTGGCCCCGCCGATCGCCCCGAAGCCGCCGGGACGGTTACCGGCGCCGCCGTTGCCGCCGGCGCCGTTGCCGGCCCCGAAGTAGCCTCCCTGGCCAAAGCCGGCCCGTCCATTGCCTGCGGCGGCTGCAGCAGGTGCAGTCCCCCGTCCAGCCGCGAAGGCCACCCCCGCGATCGCCACGGCGACCGCCAGCCCGAGGGCAATGTTGAGCACGCTGGCCGATCGTCCCCTGGGCTTCGGGGCCTGGACGGGAACCGGCTCGAAGGTGGCCGGCTGGAAAGGGTCGGGCTGGGGCGGATTCGGATTGTCAATGCTCATCGTGTTTCTCCTATTCCCAGCGCAGGGCGCTGATTGGATCGAGGCGGGCGGCCTGCCGTGCCGGCCATACGCCGAAGACGATGCCGACCGCCAGGCTGAAGAGGAGGGCGACGGCGACGATGACCGGGCTGAAGGCAAAGCCCCACCCGGCGATTTGTCCGATGACGGCGGAGACGCCCAGACCGAGGACGACCCCGATCATTCCGCCGAGCAGCGAGAGGGTCAGGGCCTCGATGAGGAACTGGGCGAGGATGTCCCGCCCACGGGCCCCGACGGCCTTCCGGATGCCGATCTCGCGGGTCCGTTCGCGGACCGACACGAGCATGATGTTCATGATCCCGATGCCGCCGACGACCAGCGAGATCGAGGCGATCCCGCCGAGCAGCAGGGCCAGCGTGCCGGCGATCGAGCTGGCGGTGGCGAGGAGCTGCGCCTGGTCGAGGATCGAAAAGTCGGCGGTGGCTGTCGCCGCCAGGCCGTGCTGTCGGTAGAGGGCCGTCGTGATCGCCGTCTTCGCCCCAGCCATCGCGTCGACGCTCGCGACGCTCACGCCGATCGTCCGGATCGTGCCGCTGCCGTTGAAATACTTCTGGACGACGCCGATCGGGACCATCACCTGATCATCCGGATCCTGGGCGCCGGTCCCGCCCTTGGGCTGGAGGATGCCGATGACCCGGAACGGCAGGCCGTCGATCGTGACGTCGGTCCCGACGGCCTCGGCGCCGAGATTGAGGTTGTCGGCGACGGTCGATCCCAGGACGACCACGCGCAGCTTCTCGGCGACGCTGACGTCGGTCAGGAACGTACCCTGCCACACCTCGTAGGCGCGAACCTGTGGGTACGAGGCGTTTGTCCCGATGATCGAGGTCGTCGTCGTGTCCCGCCCCGACGCGACCGTCCCGCT
>DATHGS010000411.1:0-3067 GCA_035490155.1 Candidatus Methylomirabilota bacterium
GACTGTGAGTCGGCTCAACCGCGGTGGGATCGGGCTGGCAGCGGTCAGCGGTGACGTCCATCGGTTGATCGAGGATCTCCTGGGCGCGTTTACCGCGGCCGGACTGCGAAACGGACGGGTCGACCACGCGGCTTCGATGAAGTGGTCGAAGCTGCTGGCCAACCTCGTCGGCAACGCCACGAGCGCCATCGTCGATCGCCCGCCGGCCGAGCTCTACGATGACCCCAGCGTCTTCGCGATCGAGCGGCGGCAGCTCCTCGAGGCGCTCGCCGTCATGCGTCGCCTCGGCCTGTCGCCGGTCGCCCTGCCCGGTGCCGACGTCCGGCTCCTGGCCGCCGGCATCCGGTTGCCATCGGTCCTCGTCCGACCGATCCTGCGGCGGGTCGTCGTCGGGGCACGTGGCGGCAAGGACCCGTCGCTCCGGCTGCACGCAACGTCGGGCTCGGGCCCGTCGGAGGTGGACTGGCTCAACGGCGCAGTCGCGGACGCGGCCGAGAAGCTTGGCGGGGCCGCCCCTGTGAACCGGCGCCTGACGACGCTGCTCCACGAGGTCCTCGCCGACCCAGCACGTCGGGAGTGGTTCAGCGGCCGACCCGATCGGCTCGTCGAGGCGGTCGGCGCCCTGAGCTGAGAGCCGCGCTCCGATCCGCGAGGACGCCGAGCCGCAACCGGCCGTCGCCGGCCGAATCCCGATGGCTATACTCGCGACCGATGGATGCCGGCCAGATCGCGATCGCTGCTGTCGTAGCCGTGGTTGCGTACCTGATCGGCGGGATCCCGTGGGGCGTCGTCATCGCCCGCGTTACCGGCGGCCCGGACCCGCGCACGATCGGCAGCGGCCGGACTGGCGGGGCGAACGTCCTCCGGGCCCTGGGGCCCCGCGCCGCCGTCGTGTCGGGCATGCTCGACGTTCTCAAAGGGATGGTTGCGGTTCTCGTCGCGATCGTCGCAGGCGGAGGGTTGCCGCTCGAGATCCTCGCCGCCGCCGCCGCGATCGTCGGCCACAGCCGGTCGCCGTTCATCGGGTTTTCGGGAGGCCGGGGGATCGCGCCGGGTTTCGGCAGCCTCATCGTGATCCATCCGCTCGCCGCGCTGATCACCATCCCCGTGTTCGCGGTGGTGCTGCTCGTGACCCGCTACTCGTCCCTCGCCTCCCTGACCGCTACGGCCCTGGCGGCGGCCGCGATCGTCGTCATGGCGATCGCGTTCAATCAGTCGGAGCTGTACATCGTGTATGCCTTCGTCGCCGGCGGGTTGATCTGGCTCTTCCACATCGACAACATCCAGCGGCTGCTGGCCGGTTCGGAACGCCGGATCGACTTCCGCCGCTAGGGGTCATGAGTCGTCAATCGCGTCGTCCGAGGCGCCCTCGGCGGGGTCGATCGGGCGAGACGGAGTGCTAGACTGGGCCGCCTGTCGGGGCGTGGCGCAGTCTGGTAGCGCACCAGTCTGGGGGACTGGTGGTCGTCGGTTCAAATCCGGCCGCCCCGACCAAATCTCCTGCACGCGACGGCGGGTCTAGGTCTGGCGTGAACCGTCAGGGATCATCCCTGTGGCGTTATCGCCAGCCGAGCGAGGTTGTGACATGGCAGCCAGCCTGCGCTGGGAGCCTGACCCGAGGCGCCGGGGCCGCCCTCTGATCTTCTCGCCGCCCCGTTTTACGGCCGTCCTGGGAGCCGCCGTGACCATCATTGGAACGATCACTCCATGGGCTACCGGCGTCGATGGAGGTGGCAATCCGGTTGCGTTCATCCCGCTAACCGACACCGACGGCGTCATCTTCATCATCGTGTCGATCATCGCCCCCATCCTCGTGCTGTCGGAGAACGTCGCGGAATCGCGAACGAGGACCCTCCAGGCATCGACAGCGGTCGTTGGAACGCTGGCTGTCCTCAACTGGCTCGGAGCAATGCGGCTGGGCATTCCGGGGCTCGTGGGAAGCAGTGGGGTGTACTGGATCAACGACCACGAAGCCGGTGTCTTCATCGCCGCAATCGGCGTTGCGCTGATGGCCATCGGCGGATTTGCGATCGCCGTCAATGCCTGGCGACACAACGGCACGCTGCAAGACCCGACGGATGTCGTCGTGACACGACGCTCCATGATCCGCGGGTTGCTGCAAGCGACGCTGGGGGTCGGCGGCTTCGTCGTTGGGCTTTACGCCGCGCTCGCCGCGTTCGGTGGCAAGGCGATCCTCGTGATGACCCTCGGAGGGCTCGGGGCTGGCGCTGTGGGAATCACGGTCGGTGAGCGGATCTCGCGGCGGCTTTTCGTGCCTTCGCACTCGGACAGGCCGGTAAAGATGAGTCCGGTTCGAAATCGAGTCTGGACCGACGGCGGACCGCGGTTCTGACGCTCGTCGGAGGGCGAGATTGCCGCCAGGTCGGCCGCCTCGACCAACTCTCCCGCTCGAAGCCGGCCTATCGGCCGGCTTCTCCGTGTCTGGCGGTAGCAATGGCAGGATCCATTCACCATGAGACCGAACTGACCTCCCCGCGCGATGAGATGCAGAAGGTTGCCGATCCCCCGGTTACACCGCCAGTCGAATACCAGCCGAACATGTTCGAGGCGGGGTCGCGATCGAGCCGGACGCCGCTGCCGCTCTCGACCCGAAAGCCGGCCGCTTTCGGCAACGCGAATCCGTCGCCGGGCCAGCCGATGAATCCGGGGCGGTCGTATCCGGGGTTGGGCAACGCGTAGCAGTCGGGGCCAAGTTTTGGTTCCAACCCCAGCCACAAGACCCACAGTCCGCGTTCGTCATGCCCGAAGACGGCCAGGCTATTCGGACCTTTCGCCGACTGTACGAGGGTCGTGGTCCCGGGCGGCCCTACAGTCAAGACGCGGCCGCTCTCGAGCAGGAGACGAATGCCGGGCCCATCGTTCGGTTCGACCTTCACGACCCGGCCGACACCCTCCGGTCGCGACTCCGTGTCGGGTATCGGTGTGCCCCCCGACCCAGTCACGCATCCGACCGCCGCAACCGCGAGACCGACAACTACGATCCACCTGAACCGATCCCGCCTCACGAAATCACCGTATCTGTACCCGTTATCGACCGCTCGCAGAG
>DATHGS010000412.1:0-2255 GCA_035490155.1 Candidatus Methylomirabilota bacterium
CCGACCACGTGGCCGTCCAACTTCTCGGGAACGGCGTGGACGCGCACGACGAACCCCGACGGCGCCCCGGGCGAGTGGTACCTCCACCTCTTCTCGGCCTCGCAGCCCGACCTCAACTGGGACCACCCCGATGTGCGCCACGAGCACGAGGAGATCCTCCGCTTCTGGTTCGATCGCGGCGTCGCCGGCGTGCGGATCGACTCCGCCGCCCTTCTCGTCAAAGACTCGGCGCTGCCGGAGATCCCGACCGCCCCACCCCCCGGTGACCATCCGACAGTCGACCGCGACGAGCTCCACGACATCTACCGCAGTTGGCGGGCGATCGCCGACTCGTATCCCGGCCAGCGAATCCTAGTCGGCGAGATCTGGCTGCCGGACATGGAGCGGTTTGCGCGGTATCTCCGCCCGGACGAGCTGCACACCGCCTTCAACTTCGATTTCCTCGGCCGCCCGTGGGACGCGGCCAGCCTCCGGACATCGATCGACAGCACGATCGAGGCGCATGCGCCGGTCGGTGCGGCCTCGACGTGGGTCCTGTCGAACCATGACGTGACCCGCCCCGTCACTCGACTCGGCCGGGAGGACTCCTCGTTCGCCTTCGCGGCGAAGCGCCACGGCACGCCGACCGATCTCGGTCTAGGGCGACGGCGCGCCCGAGCCGCAGCCCTGCTGTCGGCGGCACTACCCGGCTCCCTCTACATCTACCAGGGCGACGAGCTCGGCCTCGACGAAGTCGACGACCTGCCGATCGACCGCCTCCAGGACCCGATGTACTTCCGGTCCGGGGGGACCGATCCCGGCCGCGACGGCTGCCGGGTCCCGCTGCCGTGGTCTGGCAGGCAGCCGCCCTTCGGGTTCAGCCCCGCCAACTCGGCTGGCGAACCATGGCTGCCGCAACCTGCGCGCTGGGCCGACATCACCGTCGAGGCCGAGGAAGGCCGGCCTGATTCGATGCTCAATCTCTACCGCGCGGCGCTTCGCATCCGCCGGTCGGAGCCGGGCCTCGGCGACGGTCCGATGACCTGGCTGCCCTCGGATGGCGACGTCCTGGCATTCCGCCGCGGCGAGAGATTCGTCAGCGTCACGAACCTGTCGGCCGGGGACGTGGCCCTCCCGCCACACGCCGAGATCCTCCTAACGAGTGCCGACCTGGCGAACGGGCTCCTGCCATCGGACGCCACGGCCTGGCTCCTCGCTCCCCCAGAAACCGCCGACCATGGAGGGGGATGAGGATGCAGTGACGACCAACAATCGCGCCTTCGACCGAACCGCACCACGTGCCTCGTCGGGAGCATCTCCCGCGGCACATCAGCAAGGAGGAGAGAAAGGAATGACTCGGACACCGCGCCATTCGTTCGCACGCCTGGCCCTTGTGGGGCTCACGGCCGCCGCCCTGTTCAGCGCATGCGGCACAGCATCGCCCAGTGTGAGCTCGGCTCCGGCCAGCCAGGGCGCCGCCAGCGCCGCCGCACCGAGTGAGGCAGCGCACAAGCCCGTCACGATCACCGTAGGCGTCCTGCGGCCGGCGCCACCCAGGAAGCCGCCGATGCCCTGAACCTCCAGATCAGTCAGTTCGAGGCCAAGTATTCGTGGATCACGGTCAACCCTGAGGAATACAACTGGACGGCCCCGACCTTCACGGCAGCCCTTGCGGCGGGCACGCTGCCGGACGTCTTCACGATCCCGTTCACCGACGGTAAGGGCCTGATCGCCCAGCATCAGATCGTCAACCTCGACTCGCGCCTGCGCGCCCTGCCCTACGTCGACAAGTTCAACAAGAACGTCCTCGTGAATGGCCAGGACGCCGACGGCAAGATCTGGGCCGTCCCGACCCAGGCCTACGGAATGTCGCTCACCTACAACCGAACCCTCTTCACGCAGGCGGGTCTCGATCCGGACAAGCCGCCGACGACGTGGGATGAAGTCAAGACGGCCGCGAAGACCATCGCCGGAAAGACCGGACAGGCCGGCTTCGCCGAGATGGCCAACGAGAACACCGGTGGCTGGCAGCTGACCACGGCCACCTACGCCCGCGGCGGGCGCATGGAGTCCGTCGGTACCGATGGCAAGGTCACCGCAACCGTCAATAACCCGGCGACGAAGGCCGCCCTCCAGTACCTCCACGACCTTCGCTGGAGCGACAACTCGATGGGCTCGACCTTCGATTACGCCTGGGGAGCATCAACCAGGCCTTCGCCGCTGGCCAGATCGGCATGTTCACCGGTGGCTCCGATCTCTACACCGCGATGGTCCAG
>DATHGS010000413.1:0-5435 GCA_035490155.1 Candidatus Methylomirabilota bacterium
TTGCCGCGCGATACGTCAAAGGCCATAGCGAGAACGGGCGGAAAACCGATGCATCTGCAATCCGCTCGGACGTACGGTTTGGCAAGCGAGCCCGGATACCGGGATTGCCCTGGAAACGGAGTAAGCAGCGTGATGGACATCCAGCAGCTCGACCGCCATCCGGCGACCGACCGACCTGCCCGTCGCGCCTGCCTCGTCGCCGGTTGTCCCTGCAAGGACGCTCGGATCGTCTCGCACCGACGCGCCGCGTTCTTCGCATCCTGGGCAGCGAGCCACGGCGAGACAGCCGACCGGGTCGTCGCGCCGGATCCGGATTGGCGCTTCGTCCCGGGCACGGAAACCCTGGACTGAACTCCAGCGCCTGAATTACAGGTTTCATGGCCAGCTGAACAACGCATACAGCCAACCTCGACGACGGTCGGAGCCCATAACTGGCACCGACCGTCGTCGCCACGCCAGGCCCCGCATCGGCGGCCATCCTAGACTTTGCCCGTGACCGACGAGACCTCTCTCTACGACGCCGCCGGCGGCATGGCGTTCTTCGAAAGGCTCGTCGATCACTTCTATTCCAGCGCCGCGGCGGATCCGGTCCTCATGGCGATCTATCCGGATCCGGGCGACCTCGCCGGCGCCCGCCATCGGCTGACGCTCTTTCTCGCCCAGTACTGGGGAGGGCCGCGAACGTACGACGCCGAGCGTGGCCATCCGCGGCTCCGGATGCGGCACGCGCCGTTTGCGATCGGGCCGGTCGAGCGGGATGCGTGGTTGGCGCACATGAACGCGGCGATCGCCGCAGCGGGCGCTCCGGTCGATGTAGCGGACCGCCTGCGGGTGTACGTCGAGATGGCTGCCGAGGCGATGCGGAACCGCGACTGACGGCACGCGCCGGGTAGACTGGGCGCACCGACGAGGCGGGTCGGCTGGGGAGGCGGGCGAGGCGCACTGGAGGGCGAGCATTTGGCGGAGGCGGATTCGACGCAGGATCATTCCCGCGGGGCCACCGAGCCTCGTGATCGCGGCAAGACGGTCCACGGCGAAGCCGCCGACGCCGGTCATCGCGTCCTCGCTCCCGATGACGCCGAGGTCGAGGCCTATCTCGAAACGGCCCTCAAGGCGCCCTCGCCGATGCGCGACGGCGACGATCGGCCGGTCGAGCCCGATACCGTCGTCGTCCTCGATTTCGGCAGCCAGTTCGCCCAGCTGATCGCCCGGCGCGTGCGCGAGCTCAACGTCTACTCCGAGCTGTTGCCGCACGACACGCCCTGGCCCGAAATCGAGCGTCGCCGGCCGAAGGCGATCATCCTGTCGGGCGGCCCAAACTCGGTCTATGACACTGATGCCCCCAAGCCCGATCCGGCGATCTGGCGCGGCGACATTCCCGTGCTCGGCATCTGCTATGGGGCACAGCTGATGGCCCGCGAGCTCGGTGGCGACGTCCTTCCCGCCACGAAGCGCGAATACGGTCCCGCGACAGTGACCATCACGGAGGAGGGCGGCCTCTTCGCCGGTCTGGACCGAAATCAGCCCGTCTGGATGAGCCACGGCGACTCGATCACTCGGCTGCCGGACGGCTTCCGGGCCACCGCCCAGACCGATTCCTCGCCCTTCGCCGGCCTCATCGATCCGGACCGAAACCTCTATGGCATCCAGTTCCATCCCGAGGTCGTCCACACCCCCGGCGGTCGCGAGGTCCTGCGCAACTTCGTCCTTGGCATCGTCGGCGCTCGCCCGACCTGGACGCCGGCCAACTTCATCGACCAGACCATCGCCGACATCCGCGCCCGGGTCGATGCCCACGCCGGCGCGACCGACTCGGCCGGGCTCGTGATCTGTGCCCTGTCGGGGGGCGTGGACTCGGCCGTCGCGGCGGCGCTCGTCCATCGGGCGGTTGGGGACCGCCTGACCTGCATCTATGTGGATCACGGCCTGATGCGGAAGAAGGAGTCGGAGCTCCTTCGCGAGACCTTCGCCGAGCATCTCGGGATGCGCCTCGTCATGGTCGACGCCCGAGAGCGGTTCCTCGCCCGCCTCGCGGGGGTCGAGGACCCCGAGCAGAAGCGGAAGATCATCGGCGACGAGTTCATCCGCGTCTTCGAGGAGGAGGCGACCAAGCTCGGGCGGATCGACTTCCTGACCCAGGGCACGCTGTACCCGGACGTCATCGAGAGCGCGACCTCGGAGACGAAAGCCGCCCAGAAGATCAAGACCCATCACAACGTCGGCGGGCTGCCGGCCGACCTCCGCTTCCAGCTCATCGAGCCGCTGCGCTGCCTGTTCAAGGACGAGGTCCGGGCGGTCGGCCTCGAGATGGGACTGCCGGAGGCGATCGTGCTCCGCCAGCCGTTCCCCGGGCCGGGCCTCGCGATCCGGATCATCGGCGAGGTCACGGCCGAGCGGTTGAACACGCTCCGCGAGGCCGACTGGATCGTTATCGACGAGATCAAGGGCGCCGGTCTCTACCGGTCGCTGTGGCAGTCGTTCGCGATCCTCACCCCTGTCCGCAGCGTCGGCGTCATGGGCGACGGCCGGACGTACGCCAACGTGGTCGCGATCCGGGCCGTCACGTCGGAGGACGGCATGACCGCCGATTGGGCGAAGCTGCCATACGACGTCCTGGGCAAGATCAGCTCGAGGATCGTGAACGAGGTTCCGGGCGTCAACCGCGTGGTCTACGACATCAGCTCCAAGCCACCAGCAACGATCGAGTGGGAGTAGTCACCCCTGACCTTCGGGGTATTCCCGGGGCCGGTTGACGCGGTACAGTGGGCGACATGCTGGACGACGCGACCCAGGGGACGTCAGCGCCGCTGCCCCGCTGCATGTGGTGCTCGGCCGAGTTGCCCTCCGATCACGAGACCGTTTGCTCATCGTGCGGGGCCACCCTCATCGGCGAGACGGACTCGCAGGTGCCCGGGGTGACCGCGATCGACGCCGAGGCGATCCTCAAGGCCGGACGCGCCCCGAAACCGCGCCAGCGCAGTCGCCTGATGTCGTGGATCAGCGGCGACTACGAGGTCGACGAAGAGCACGCGCCACCCGGATCGCTGTCCCCGCCGCCACCGGCCGTCCGCCGCGAGATGCTTCGCCTCGAGCTCGAGGCCCAGGTCGCCAACCTTCAGGCGGAGGCCGGCGCGATGGCCGCCGACGAAGCGGTCGAAGCAGGCACGTCGATTGCCGAGACCGACATCGGGGCAGCGCTTGCCGCCGTCAACGAAGCCGCTCGCTCCGACGCGGCGAAGGCCGAGGCGCCGACGGAAATTGATGCGCCGGCCGCCGTGCCACACGTCGAGGATGCGGCGCCCTTGGTCGAGGACCAGCCGCCCGCCTGACGGTCGATCGGGCGCCGAGCGCCGGAGACAGCGCGCCTCGCTAGGTTGAGACACCTCAGCGGCTATCCTCCGGCGACGATGCCCGACCGTCTGCCACCCCCCGGCCCGTCCTTCCTGCGCGAGCACGAGCTCACTGTCCGAGACCGCCGATTGCTGGCCGGCATGAGCCGCCCGACGACGACCGACGACGGTTGGTGGCTGGCGATCCTGTGGGTTGCCGACGACGACGGGGTCGTCGTCTTTCGCGATCTGGCCCCCGCCGCCGGCCCACCGGCCGATCCACCGCTCGTTCGCCTCGGGCCGTCGTTCGCCGGCTCACTCAGCGGCATGATCCTCGAGGAGGCGGGTCGCTTGTCGATCAGGATCGCGACCGTCGTCCCGCCCGACGATCCGGGCCGACCCTGGAAGGTCCCGGCCGCTGTCCGGGCAGCCTTCAAGTGGGAGCCGATGCGGGCCGCCGCGATGCGCCCGAACGAGCTCGCGGATGCGGTCCTCGCCGGCTTCCGCCGGTCCATCGAGGGCCTTTCCCGGCCTTAGGCTAGACTCGGCTCACGGTGCCGGACATGTTCGATGAGTTCATGAAGGAGCTTCGCCGTCGCCAGGCGGAGGCGACCGGCGGGGGCCGACCGCGAACAGCGCCCGACGACGAGGAGGATTCGATCAGTCCCGACGATCCGGAGCTCGTGTTCGCCGACGACGCAACGGACGGACCGTCAGTCGACCACGCGTACGACGATCCGACCCCCGTCGACGGGGACGAGCCGGAACCCGAGCCCATTCGACCGATTGCCGGACGCGGCCCACGCCGTGGCGGTCGACCGCCACGGGGGCCCCGTGGACGTCGAAACGTCGGTGGCCCGGGTGATGGCCGGCCGAGCATCCGTCGGCAGGTGGCCCTCGCCGTCGCGATCGTCCTTGGCATCTTCGTGGTGGTCATGGCGGTCTTCGGGCTCCAGTTGTGGACGGATGCGATCTGGTACACGAGCGTCGGCTACAGCGACGTGTTGTTCACCCGGCTCCGCATCCAGGGTTTGCTGTTCATCGGCGGCACGGCCGCGACGCTCGCCATCCTGTTGTTCAACCTGTGGCTCGCGGGTCGGCTCCTCCCACCGGCGGGCGAAGGCTCGGTCGGTGGCTCGCTGCGAGCCTTCGTCGACCGCCTGAACGAGGCCGCCGAGTCCCAGCGAGGGACGCAGGGTCGGCCGACCGGCCCGTGGGATCCACGCCGGCCGGGCCAGCGCCCACCGATCGACGTCAGCCCGATCGAGCTGCCGGACCCGACCCCGATCGGGCGCGCCGTCATCGTCATCGTGTCCATCTTCGTCGCTGTGACGGTCGGTGGAGCGCTCGCCTCGAACTGGGAGACCATCGCTCTCTGGGCGAACCGCGTGCCGTACGCGGCCAACGGCGGCCCGGCCGTGACCGACCCGATCTTCGGGCGCGACATCTCGTTCTTCCTGTTCGAGCTGCCGTTCCTGCGCTTCCTCCAGGTGACGCTGATCGGTCTCGTCGTCGCCTCGTTGGTTGTCGCCGCGGCCCGCTACCTCGTCGCCGCGCTTGCCAACCGGGCGGTCTTCTCGACCGCGGTCCGGGTACATCTGGGCGTCATTGCCGGGCTGTTCCTCATTGCCATCGCGATCGGCTACCAGCTCGACAAGCTCGAACTGGTCTACAGCAGCCGCGGGATCGCGACGGGGGTCAGCTACACGGATTTCCACGCCCAATTGCTCGCGTACGACGTACTGACGGGCATGTCGGCCATCGCCGCGGCGTTTCTCGTCGGTGGCGCCCTGTCGCGGGTCGCGTGGCCGCTGGTCCTGACCCTGGCCGTCTGGTTCCTAGCCTCGATCGGTATCGGCCGGCTCTACCCGGCCGCCATCCAGCAGTTCACGGTCAAGCCGAACGAGTTCGCCCAGGAGCAGCCGTTCATCGCCAACAACATCGCCATGACTCGCCTCGCCTTCGATCTCAACGGCTGGGAAGTCCACGACTACAACGGCGATGCGCCGTTGACCGAGGCCGCGATCACGGAACACCAGGCCACGTTCCTCAATGCCCGCCTGTGGGACTACCGTCCGCTCGGCGACACGATCGACCAGCTCCAGA
>DATHGS010000414.1:0-5842 GCA_035490155.1 Candidatus Methylomirabilota bacterium
CCTCGCGCCGATCGGCCTGGACGAGGGCACCGGCCACGCCGACAGCGCGTGACGCGTCGAGAACGTGGACGACCGGCCCGGAATAGGAAGGCGCGATCTTGACCGCGGTGTGGGTCCGCGACGTCGTCGCCCCGCCGATCAGGAGTGGAATGGTGAATCCCTGGCGCTCCATCTCGGCGGCGACGTGGGTCATCTCGTCGAGCGATGGTGTGATCAGCCCGGACAGCCCGATGAGATCGGCGTCGATCTCGATCGCCTTCTCGAGGATCCGCGCGGCCGGGACCATGACCCCGAGATCGACGACCTCGTAGTCGTTGCAGCCGAGCACGACGCCAACGATGTTCTTGCCGATGTCGTGGACGTCGCCCTTGACGGTGGCCGTGACGATCGTCCCGGAGCGCCTGCCGGTGCCGGCCCGCTCCGCTTCGAGGTACGGGATGAGGACGGCGACGGCCTTCTTCATGACCCGGGCACTCTTGACGACCTGGGGCAGGAACATCCGGCCGGCGCCGAAGAGGTCACCGACGACGTTCATCCCCGCCATCAGCGGACCTTCGATGACGTCGAGCGGGCGGGCTGCCACGAGGCGGGCCTCCTCGGTATCGTCGGCGATATAGGCATCGATGCCCGCGACCAGGGCGTGGGTCAGGCGCTCCTCGACCGGTCGCTCCCGCCACGAGAGGTCCTCGGCGGCACGCTCCATCCCGCTCTCGCCGGCGTAGCGTCCGGCCAGCTCGAGCAGTCGCTCGGTCGAGTCGCTCCGGCGGTTGAGAACGACATCCTCCACCAGTTCGCGCAGCTCCGGCTCGATCTCGTCGTAGATCGGCAGGACCCCGGCGTTGACGATCGCCATGTCCAGCCCGGCCGCGATGGCGTGATAGAGGAACACCGAGTGGATCGCCTCGCGGACGCGGTCGTTGCCGCGGAAGGCGAACGACACGTTCGACACCCCGCCGGACGTTCGCGATCCCGGGAACTCCACCTTCAGCCGCTTGACCGCCTCGATGAACGAGACGGCGTAGGCGTTGTGCTCCTCCATCCCCGTGGCGATCGCGAAGATGTTGGCGTCGAGGATGACGTCCTCCGGCTTGAAGCCAACGACGTTTGTCAGCAGGTCGTACGCCCGCCGCAGCACAGCGGCCCGGCGCTCGACCGACTCCGCTTGGCCCCCCTCGTCGAAGGCCATGACGACAACGGCCGCGCCGTAGCGCCGACAGAGACGTGCCTGGCGAAGGAATTCGGCCTCGCCCTCTTTGAGCGAGATCGAGTTGACGACGCCCTTTCCCTGGAGCTGCCGAAGACCGGCTTCGATGACCGAGAACTTCGAGCTATCGACCATGACCGGGACGGTCGCGATGTCGGGCTCGGCGGCGATCCGGCGCAGGAAGCGGGTCATCGCGGCGACGCCGTCGAGCATCGCCTCGTCCATGTTCACGTCGATCAGCTGGGCGCCGTTGGAGACCTGCTCGCGGGCGATGTCGACCGCCTCGTCCTCCGCGCCGGACGCGACGAGCCGGGCGAACTTGCGCGAGCCGGTCACGTTCGTCCGCTCACCGACGTTGACGAAGGCGTTGCCAGGTGGCGGGATGATGAGAGACTCGAGACCCGACAGGCGAGTCGTGCCGGTCGGTTCCGGGATCTGGCGCGGCGGCAGGCCCGCGACCGCCGCGGCAATGGCGGCAACGTGAGCTGGTGTCGAGCCGCAGCAACTGCCGGCGACATTCAGCAGGCCGTGCCTCGCCCACTCGCCGAGCGCCTCCGCCATCTGCTCCGGCGTCTCGTCGTAGCCGCCCAGCTCGTTCGGCAGGCCGGCGTTCGGGTAGGCCGAGATCGGCTTGTCCGCGACCCGCGAGAGGACGTCGAGATGCTCGCGGAGCTGCTTCGGCCCGAGCGCGCAGTTGAGCCCCACGATCAGCGGGTCGGCGTGGCGGACGCTGTTCCAGAAGGCTTCGACGGTCTGGCCGGACAGGGTCCGGCCCGACGCGTCGACGATCGTCCCCGAGATGATCAGCGGAAGCGTTTCGCCGAGCTCGTCGAAGAGCGACTGGACCGCGAAGATCGCCGCCTTCGCGTTGAGCGTGTCGAAGATCGTCTCAATGAGGAGGATGTCGGCGCCGCCCTCGATCAGCCCGGCGGCCGACTCCCGATAGGCGACCTCGAGCTCCTCCCAGCTGACGCTGCGGGCGGCGGGATCGCCGACGTCGGAGCTCATCGAGGCGGTCCGGTTGGTCGGGCCGAGGGACCCCGCCACGAAGCGTGGGCGATCCGGCTGGGCCCGCTCCGCGGCGTCGGCGGCGTCGCGGGCGAGCCGGGCGGCCGCGACGTTCAGCTCGCGGACGGTCGCCGGATCGAAGCCATAGTCGGCCTGGGCGATGCGGGTCGCGGTGAACGAATTGGTGCTCACGACGTCCGCGCCGGCGTCGAGATAGCCGGCGTGAACGGCCGTGACGGCCGCCGGCTGTGTCAGGCAGAGGAGATCGCTGTTGCCGCGCAGGTCGCGCGGATGGTCGCGGAAGCGTTCGCCGCGGAAGTCCGCCTCGCTGAACTGATACGCCTGGAGCATCGTCCCCATCGCCCCGTCGAGGACGAGGATCCGGTTGCGGAGGAGGCCGGGCAGAGCCGCGAGGCGCGTCGCTCGATCGAACGGGGCAGCTGGCCGCGCAGCGTCGCGGGTTGGCGCGACCGCGGTCGAGGTCATGGAGTCGCCCGGGCCCCGGCGGTCGTGGCGCCCGATGCCGCCGCAACCATCGATCCGACCGTGGCTGGTTCCGCCGGATGCCGAGCCCGGATCCGGCGAACGAGCTCGGCACATTGCTCGTAGCGCCCGAAGCTCGGCATGATGTACGTCCCGGCGACCTCGCCCTCCATCTCGCTGAGGAGCCGATCGGCCATCTCGATGCCGACCTCGGAGCCGCGCTCACCGGCGGCCCGCATCGCCGCCCGCGCCTCGTCCGCGATCGTGATGCCCGGCACCTCGTTGTGGAGGAATTCGGCGTGACGGGCAGACACGAGAGGCAAAACGCCGAGGAGGATCGGGACCGGCAATCCGCGCGGCCCGAACCGGCGGCGGGCCTCGGCGAGCATCGCCTCGACCTGCTCGACCGAATACAGCGGCTGGGTCATCACCAGGTGCGCGCCCGCCTCGAGCTTGCGTTCGAGCCGATCCCATTCGGTCGCTGAGTCGGCCGCTGTCGAATCGAGCGCGCAGGCGATCGTGAACCCGGCCCGCTGGCCGATCGATGCGCCAGATGGGTCCTCGGCGAGGTTGAGGCGGGCGAGGATCTCGATCAGCCCGATCGAATCGACGTCCCAGACCCCGGTCCCGGTCGGGTAGTCGCCGATTCGCGGCGGATCTCCGGTCAGGGCGATGATGTTGCGCACCCCGAGGGCATGGGCGCCCAGCAGCTCGGACTCGAGGGCCATCAGGTTTCGGTCCCGCGTCGTGCAGTGGACGAGGCACTCGAGGTCGAGATCGTGCTGGATCCCGAAGGCGACCGACAGGGCGCTCATCCTGACCCGGGCCATGGCCGAGTCGGAGACGTTGACGACGTCGACACCGGCGTCGCGGAGGAGCCGGGCGGCCTCGATCGTGCGATCGATCCGGATGCTCCGCGGCGGATCGATCTCGACCGAAACGACGAAGCGGCCGGCGGCGAGAAGCTGGGCCAGGCGGGTCGGGGGTGGAGCGTCGCCTTCGGTGACCGCGTTCGTCGCCCGCTCGACCAGTGAAGGCCGCGGTCGTCGGTCGACGACCTCCGTCTGGCTCGCCTGGGCTGGCGCACTGTCAGCCGTGGCGGCCGCACCGGCCGCACTCGCCGCACGGAGCTCGTCCAGGGCAGATCGCATCTCGGCGATGTGCTCGGGCGTCGTGCCGCAGCAGCCGCCCAGGATTCCAGCGCCGGCCGCCAGCAACCGCGGCGTCACCGTCCCGAAATACGTCGGGCTCGCGGCGTAGACGAAGCGGCCCTCGAGCCGCTGCGGCAAACCAGCGTTGGGCATGATCGAGCGCGCCGGCTCTCCGTCGGCCGCCCGGCCCATCGCCTCGAGGGCGTCGAGGCAGGCCACCGGACCAGCTCCGCAATTGACCCCGATCGCATCGGCCCCAGCCGTGGAGAGGGCCTCGGCTGCCGCTCTCGGGCTGCTGCCGTCGGCGAGACGGAGCTCCTCACCGAAGGTCAGGGAGGCAACGACTGGGACGTCGGACGCCTTTCGCGCCTCGTCGACCGCGATCACGAGCTGGGCCAGATCGGAGAACGTCTCGAGGACGATCACGTCGGCGCCGCCCTCGAGCAGCCCTTCGATGTGCTCGCGGAAGGCGGCCCTGATCGTCGCCTCCGACATGGCCGGCATGCCACGGGCAGGCGATCCGAGCGGTCCTACCGACCCGCCGACCAGCGCGTCGCGTCCGCTGACTTCGCGAGCCTCGCGGGCGATCCTGGCCGCCCGGCGGTTGAGGTCGGCGACCCTGCCTTCGAGGCCCCAGGCCGCCAGACGATGCCGGTTGGCGCCGAACGACAGCGTCTCGATCAGCTCGGCGCCCGCCTCCAGGTACTCGCGGTGGGCCGCCCCGACCATCTCCGGATGGCTCACGACCAGCTCTTCGAGACAGGCTCGCTGGGGCACGCCCCGGCTGAACAGGAGCGTGCCCATCCCGCCGTCGACGAGGATGGGGCCGGCGGCGAGACGATTCCGGAAGCGCTCCCGAGGCAGGCCGCCGGACGCTGGCTCGGTCATCAGCCCGCTGGCTCCGCATCGAGCACCCGGCGCACCACCCCGCCGCCTGGCAGTCGTCGATCGTCCGATATCGATCGGCCGCCAGGACCACCCTTCTGCTGTCCAGTTCCTCCGAATCCGGATTCCGAAATCGGAGTACCTCGCGCGACAGAAGTGATTTTCGGCGGCGTTCGATATCGGAGCATTTGGTTGTCGCCTGGCCTCACGAACGCTCCCCGAGCAGCGCCTCGAACGCGGCGAACGACGGCCGGATCGCGGTCGTCAGGCCGGCTCGGTCCTCGCCGTCGCGGCCGGACCGGATGCCGAGCGAGCGAGCGTCCGGTGTCTTGAGCCCGTTCCCGGTCAGCAGGGCGACGACCTCGTCGCCGTCACGGATGACACCCCGCCGCCTTGCCGCGGCGGCCGCCGCCAGTGTCACCCCGCCGGCCGTTTCCGGATAGATGCCCTCGAGCCGGGCGACGTCGCGGATCGCCGCGGCCGTCACGTCGTCGGGGATCGCCTCGATCGAGCCGCCACTGGCGTTGGCCTGCTCCACGGCGTAGGCGCCGTCGGCCGGGTTGCCGATCGCCAGCGACCGGACGAACGTGTCCGGATTGCGAACCGGCGTGACCTCGCTGCCGTGCTCCCAGGCAGTTGCGACGGGTGCGCAGCCGGCGGCCTGGCCGCCGACATACCTGATCGGACGACGCTCGATCAATCCGACCTCGACGAGCTGGTCGAACCCGCGCCCGAGCTTTGTGAACATCGCCCCCGAGGCGATCGGAGCGACGACGACATCCGGGCTGCGCCAGCCGAGGGACTCGGCGATCTCGAAGGCGAGGGTCTTGCTGCCCTCGGCGTAGAACGGTCGCAGGTTGATGTTGACGAACCCCCAGCCGGTCTCGTCGGCGATCTCCAGGCAGAGGCGATTGACGTCGTCGTAGGTCCCTTCGATCGGGACGACCGTCGCGCCGTACGCGAGCGCGTGATCGATCTTGGCCGGCTCGAGGTCGGCCGGGATGAAGACATAGGCGGGGAGCCCGAGGACGGCAGCGGCCGCTGCCGTGGCACCGGCCAGGTTGCCGGTCGAAGCGCAGGCTAGCGTCGTGATCCCGAATTCGACGGCTCG
>DATHGS010000415.1:0-2790 GCA_035490155.1 Candidatus Methylomirabilota bacterium
GTGATCGTGGCCCCGGCCTCGGCACCCTGGACCCCAACCGCGGTGAACGGCATGCTGGGGCGCATCGGATTCTCGACCGACGTGACGCCGAACCCCTACTGGGACGCCCTCCTGCTCGAAGTCGCGACCGGGACCTCAGTCCCGGGAACGGTCACCGTGACCTCGACGGCCGGCAGCTCGACGATCACGACCACGTACACGGCCGCGGGCGCGTCGTCGCCGACGCTCCTGACCTGGTCGACTACCCGCTGAGGCCATCCTTCGACAGTACGGAAAGCCCGTGTGGTCCCGTCGCCAGGGCGCACCGGTCGATCCACGCAAACCGGCCCACACCACCCCTCACCTCGGCCGAAGTACCCCACCCACTGGGACCTATGAGCGGTTGGCCCGTGGTCCAGCATGACGAGGATATGGATGAGCGGGCAGTTCGCTCGGCGGACGTGCCGTCAACAGCAATCAAGGATCGCCGATCGGCGATCACCGCGGGACTGCCCGAGGGCACTCCAACATTCTAAGGAGAACCACTCCATGATCGGAACTCTGCGCCGGACGTCGCGTGACGAACGCGGCTTCACGTTGGTGGAGCTGCTCGTCGTCGTGACGATCCTCGGCATCCTCGCGGCAATCGTGACGTCAAGCCTGATCGGCTTGACCGGGACCGCGAAGACCAATGCGTGTGCCGAGGAGCTCCGCACCGTCCAGGTCGGCATGGATGCGATGCTCGCCAAGAACAACATCACCGCCGTGACCGCTTCGGCGGCCGACAACAACACGTGGACCGCGCTGCCGGTCGGCGGTGCAGGGGTCCAGCCCCTATCACCGACCTTCCTGCGTCAGGCCCAGACGAAGGGCTCGTACACGTGGTCGGCAGCCGGCCTTGTGACGGCGGCGGCCACAGGCGGATGCGTCTGACCCGGTAACTCCAACACGACCTGCGACGCCCCTCCCAGTGGGAGGGGCGTTTCGCTGTCCGTCAGCCGTTCTCCTCGAGTTCGGTCGGGTGGAGTGTCTCCGCTGCGGCCGTATCCATCGAGATGACGCCCTCCCGGACCAGCCGCCGCAGATCGGCCTCAAGCGTGTGCATCCCGTGCCCGGCTCCGGTCGAGAGCACATTCCGCAACTGATTGGACCTGCCTTCCTTGATGAGGTTTCGGACGGCAGGTGTCCCGAGCATCACCTCGAAGGCGGCGACACGGCCGGAACCGTCCGCGCGCGGGACGAGGCGCTGGTGTATGACCGCGGCGAGCGTCTGCGATAGCTGGATCTGGATCTGCCGCTGTTGGTGGGACGGGAAGACGTCGACGATCCGGTCGATCGCCTGTGCTGTGTCATTGGTGTGCAGTGTCGCGAAGACCAGATGCCCGGTCTCGGCGATGGTCAGGGTCGCCGAGATGGTCTCCAGGTCGCGCATCTCGCCGACCTGGACGACGTCGGGATCCTCGCGAAGCGCCGACCGCAGCGCGCCGGCGAAATCGTGCGTGTCGGACCCGACTTCGCGCTGGACGACCATCGAGCGGTCATGACGGTGCACGTACTCGATCGGATCCTCGATCGTGATGATGTGGACGGCACGAGCCCGATTGATCTGGTCGAGCATGGACGCCACGGTCGTCGACTTGCCCGCCCCGGTCGGGCCGGTCACGAGGACGAGCCCGTTGGGCCGATTGATGAGGTCCTGGCAGACCGCTGGCGCCCCGAGCGCCTCGAGCGTTGGGATGACATATGGCACGAAGCGCAATGCACCGGCGAGCGTCCCGCGCTGGAAGAAGAGATTCGCGCGAACGCGGGCGGAATCCCCGAACGAGAAGCTGAAATCGAGCTCTCGTCGTGCAACGAGCTCGTCCCATCGCGCTCCGGCCAATGTGCGTGCGAGCGACAACGTCGCATCGGCGGTCATCGGCTCCTCGGCCAGCCGGACCAGGACGCCGTGGATTCGGGCCGTCGGAGCGGCACCCGGCGCGAACAGCAGATCGGAGCCCTCGCGATCGGCGACGACTTGCAGGAGCTTCTCGACGCGCTCATCCACGGCGCTCTTCAGTGTACTGTTTGCGCCGTGGCATCCGGGCAGGTCCTGATCGTCGCCGCGGACGAGCGCTGGCTTCGGATCTTGGAGGTAACGGTTCGCCTCGGGGGTGGCGAGACGATCTCGCGGCACTCGGTCGGTGAGGCGCTCCGCACCCCCGTCGCCGAGGGCTGGCATCCGACGGCGGTCGTCGTGGACCTTGGCCCCCAGCCGAGCGCGAATGAGCTCGATGACGTGCGTGGCCTCGTTCGGGATAACACGTTGGCGGCCGTGGTGATCCTGCCTGAGCGACTGGCGGCCGAACAGGAGCGATTCACCGCCGCCGGGGCGGCGGTCCTGGTCCGCCCCTACCGCCCCTCCGAGCTGTACGCCGCGTTGTGGCCGGGCGGGACGGCGGGCCTTGCCGGCGCTTCCGGAAGCGACGAGCCTCTCACCGTGGATGGGGAATCAGCGGACGAATGACGCTCGGGGCCATTGTCGGGCCTTTCGGGTCGTCGTTGCTGCCCGCGCCTTCGCCACTCAGAGTCAGGTGGCCGATCTCGCGATTCCTTGCTCGTCGCGAGCACGAAACTCATCGATTTTGTGCCGCCCGGTGTGCGGCCCGTCCCCACTCGACGGTCGGCTCGCGGAGCCCCTCGCCCTGATTCCACGAGTCCCACTGTTCGAGGACGAGTCCCTCGGTATCGAAGCGAAGAACCGAAACGCCTGCGAGCGTGATCTCGACACCGTTCTCGACGACCGCCGCCCACCACTCAACCGCGGCACGA
>DATHGS010000416.1:0-4124 GCA_035490155.1 Candidatus Methylomirabilota bacterium
GGCCCGAATGCCTCGTCACCGATCGGCCGCGAGAAGACGCTGCTCGAGAGCTCGCATCTCGCGTTCCTCCGTCGGCTCGGCGTGATCCCAGCCACAGATGTGCAGGGTGCCATGGGTCACGAGCAGCCGAAGCTCGTCGGCCGCTGACCATCGGACGTCGCCCGTCTGGCCGCCGTGACCCTGAGCCGCCTGCTCGGCCGCCCGCTCGACGGAAACGACGACGTCGCCGAGATTCGGCCGACGGCCGGGCGGACCAGCAAACGCGGTCGCGTCATCGGCACGAAGGGCAGGTCCGCGATCGGGATCGCCGGCGTGGGGGGGAAAGGCCTCGGGCGGCAGGAGAGGGAATGACAGGACGTCGGTCGGGCCGTCGACGCCCATGTGGACTCGGTTCAGCTCCGTCAGCTCGGCGTCGTCGGTGAGGATCAAACCGATCGAGGCGGGTGATGGCGCGCCGGCGGCGCCCAGGGTCGCGGCACAGAGCCGGGCCAGCTCGGCGACCGGGCCGGGAACGTGGACGGGAGGGTCAACGCCGTCCCGGACCATAATGTCGACCCGCCACCGCCCGACATAGATCGCCCGCTGCGTCACGCCGCGGTGCCGGTCCCCGTGCCGCGCCGCGACTCCAGCTCGACGATCTTGTTCTGCGGGTAAGCGATCCGCTGGTGGTACATCCCGAGGAGCTGCCCGACGAACGCCTCCTTGATCCGCTCGACGTCGCGCAGCGTCAGGTCGCACTCGTCGAACTGGCCGTCCGTCAGCCGCTCCTCCACGATCCTCGCGACCATCGCCCGGATCGCCGGCTCGTCGCGAGACTCCAATGAGCGAACGGAGGCCTCGACGCCGTCGGCCAGCATGATCAGGGCGGCCTCGCGCGATTGCGGCTTCGGCCCGACGTGGCGGAACTTTCGGTCGTCGACCGCGGCGGCAGCCGCGGCGCCTTCGGGCGTGTGCGGGCCCCCGAAGGGTTCAGCTGCCGCCCGCTTCGCCCGGGCGTAGAAGTAGCTCATGATCGCCGTCCCGTGGTGCTGCGGGATGAAGGCGATGAGCGTCTTGGGGAGCTTGCTCTTGTAGGCGATGTCGATCCCGTCGGCGATGTGCTGCTTGAGGACCTGGGCCGAAACCTCCGGATCGAGCTCGTCGTGGATGTTCTCGCCGCCGGCCTGGTTCTCGATGAACGCCAGCGGGTTCGCCAGCTTGCCGACGTCGTGGTAATAGGCCGCAACGCGGGTCAGGAGCGGATCCGCGCCGATCGCCTCCGCCGCGCGCTCAGCGAGGTTGCCGACCATCAGCGAGTGGTGATACGTCCCAGGCGTCTCGACCAGCAGCCGCCGCAGTAGCGGCTGGGACGGGTTGGCCAGCTCGAGCAGCTGGAAGACCGTCAGGATCCCGAACAGGTTGCCGAGGACCGCGAAGCTGCCGACCGCCGCAACGGCCGAACCGGCGGCCGACGCGAACGAAGCCCCGACGAGCTCGAGCAGGCCGCGGAAGTCATGGGCGCCGAGGAGCGCGAACGTCGAGACGACGAGGACGTTGGCGATGGCGACCGCCAGACCGGCCTGGACGAAGACCTGGAGCCGGTCGCCGCGCCGGATGGCGAGGATCCCCGCAAGCCCGCCGAACAGGACGTACGCGGTCAGCTCGAGCGAGTTGCCGTTGACCGCGCCCGCGATCATCGCGAGGACGATCATCACCGTCGTCGCGACGCCGGCATCGAGGAGGATCGCCAGCAGCATCCCCGCAACCGCCGTCGGGACGATGAACGGCAGGCCCGGCCGGCCGGCCGTTGCCTTCAGCACGAACGCGACGCCGACGACGATCAGGCTGATCAGCAGCATCGCGTTGTTGCGGTGCCACAGATCCCGACGGAACCGCCACAACCAGGCGAGCAGCAGGCCGACGATCATGATCGCGAGGAAGAGCCAGCCGCCGAGTCGGGCAAAATCGGGCCGCGCCTCTGTCAGGCCGAAATACTGGATCGCCTCGAAGTTCTCGTCGGTGATGCGCTCGTTGGTCCCGACGATCTTCTCGCCCTGGGCGAACGCGACAACGACAGGCGGAATCAGGGCGGCAGCCGCCGCCTTCGCCTGGTCCGTCTTGGTCTTGCTGAAGGACGAGTTCGGCTCGATCAGCGGCGAGATGAGATCGGCAGCCAGCTTCCGTTCGGCGTCATTGAGACCGAGCATCTGCCCGGACAGGCCGGCCTGGGCCTTGGGCACATCGGTGTCGCGCAGCTCCCCGCCTTCGGTGTTCTCGAGGACGCGCGATGCTTCGGTCCGAAGGGCGGTCCAGCGCGCCGGCTCGAGCCCTAGGAGCGTTGCTCGATCCGACGCGGACAGGGCGCCGGGCAATCCGGCGGGCAGGACGCTGGTGAGCAGATTCTCCCGCTCGGTGTCGGTGGTCGTCTTGCGGAACGCCTGATCAATGGGGGCGACGCGCAGCTCGAATGCCGCGAGCTGGCTGTTCGCGATGGCGATCGCCTGTGCCGTTTCGTAGTCGTACTTGGGATCGACCGCGTCGGAGGCGCTCTTCTGGGCGGCCGCCGTCTTGATCGCACTGACGTACGAGCCGGCTCGCGGCGCCAGGATGTCCGCCTTGGCGACCGTGCCGACGTCGACCTGGAGCCGCTGTGGAAAGAAGTCGGCTGCGAAAATCGCGGTCAGGCCGAGCACGAGGATGATCGTCGCGATCACGAGGCGGCCGAAGTCATGCCGCGTGAAGGCGGCGATTTCCTCGAGGCGCTGGGTCAGCATTGTCGGGCTCTCAGGAACCGCGCTCGCTCGTCGCGGCGTCGTGGGCGGCGAGGTCGGTCGCGGCGAGGGCTCGGGCGACCAGCTCGCTGACGTGCTTGCCGTCGGCCCGGCCGCGGGTCTTCGGGCTGAGCCAGCCCATGACCTTGCCCATGTCACGTGCCGAGCTCGCTCCGGTCGCGGCAATGGCCTCGGAGACGAGCGCCTGGATCTCGTCGTCGGTCAGCTGCTCGGGAAGGTACTCGGTCAGGATCGCGATCTCCGCCTCTTCCTTGGCGACGAGGTCCTCGCGGCCGCCCTTGCGGAACGCGTCGACCGATTCGCGGCGGGTCTTGACCTCCCTGGAGATGACGGCCGCGTAGTCGTCCTCGCTGAGCGTCCGCTGCTCGCGCTTCTCGACGTTGTAGGCCGCACTCTGGGTCATCCGCAGGACATCGCGGCGCAGCGCGTCACCCGACCGCATTGCGGTCGCCACGTCGGACTGGATCCGATCACGAAGGGACACCGGAATGGCTCCTCGGGCGGTGGCTGGTTCGATCGTCGCGGAATCCATGATCGTCGTGATCTCCGATTCTCGCGAAGCTTCGCCGCCGGAACGCCCTTGGGTCGCGTGTCGTCGCGCCGCGCCGACCGCAATGGCCGGCGATCGGCTCAACCGACCGCTGTTCGGGCGTTCTTCTTGCGCTTTGCTTCCTTGCGCTTTCGCTTCACGCTCGGCTTCTCGTAGTGCTCGCGCCGGCGAGCCTCGGCGAGGATGCCGCTCTGCTGGATCTTCTTGTTGAAGCGACGCAGGGCGCTTTCGAACGTCTCGTTCTCACCCACTCGGACTTCTGCCAATCCCGGTTCACCTCCCCAGGCCAGGGGTCTCGTGCTTACGTCGTCGTGCTCGCGGCCAGCTGGCTCGACGCGTCCCCGACCGGTTCCTCGCGCACGCGCGATCAATTCGGCCGATAGGCTGGCGGAGCATAGCCGGTGCCCCATGGTCGGTCAACCGGCGCGCCGACGCTCCCGCCGCGTACGATCCTCGGGATGACGAGCGCGATCGCCACGATTCTCGACCTTTTCGACGACGCGGTGGCTCGCCACGCCGATCGGCCGGCGCTCGGGCTGCGTGGCGACGACGGCTCGAACGAGCATTGGACGTATCGCGAGCTCCAGCGTCGAAGCCGGATCGCCGCCTGGCGGTTGCGCGCGGCGGGCCTCCAGCAAGGCGACCGGGTCCTGACCTGGTCACCATCGACGCCGGAACTGCCGGCCGCCTACTACGGGGCCATGCGGGCCGGTCTCGTCATCGTCCCGCTCGATCTCCGGATGGCGCCCGACGCGATCGAGCGGATCGCCGCCCGCGCCGACGCGAAGCGGCTGATCCTCGGC
>DATHGS010000417.1:0-3129 GCA_035490155.1 Candidatus Methylomirabilota bacterium
AGCCGGCCGAGCGACCGCCGCGGGCTCGCCCGCGCCCCGCGCTACGATGCCCGCGTGACCCGACCCGTTTCGAAACGCGATCCTCTCCAGGGCGTCAGCCGCCTGCTCGTCGACGGCACGAACCTGCTCCATGCCCTGTCGCGCGGGCCGCAGCGCCAGCCAGCCGCCGCGCTCATCGGCAAGATCCGTGGCGCGATCCCCCTCGAGACGCACATCACCCTCGTCTTCGACGGCCCGCCGGAGCGCGGCGTCCGCAACGAGCGGATCGCCCAGGGCCTGACCGTCCAGTACAGCGGTCGGTACTCGGCCGACACGATCCTGATCACCCTCGTCGCCGACGCCGCGATGATGTCCGAGTCGGCGACGGCCACCGACGCCATCCTGGTCGTCACCGACGATCGGGAGCTCCGCCTCGCGATCCGCAAGCGCGGGGCGCGAACGGCGGGGGCGGCCTGGCTCCTCGGTCGGCTCGAGCGGCCACCGAACCGGCCCGGCGCAACGACCATAGCCAACGCCCGTCCGCCGCTTCCACCGCGGATCGTCCAGGGCCCGCCGGGCGAGGACACGAGCGACCAGAGCGACGAACGACGCTGGCAGCCGGGTCGCGGCGCGACGACAAAAACCGGCAACGGGAGGCGCATGCCGCGCAGGACCGGTGGGGCCGGCGGCGGGACGCTCGGTCGCCGCTCCTCGCGCGGCGCGGCGAGCGATTCGCGCGGCGGGTCGGGCGATCACCGTGGCGCGTCCGGCGACCGCCGTGGGTAGAATGCGGCCGTGAGCGTCATCGACGAGATCTCGAAGCTCTGGTCGGACTTTCTCGGTTTCCTCTCGACGATCATCATCCCGGACTGGGCCGGCCTGATCGCCCTCCTGCCGGTCTTCGTCCTGATCGGCGTCGTCGGCCCGTTGCTCACGCTCGGGGTGCTCGGCTGGCTCGGCTTCGAGGTCACGAAGCCGCGGACGCAGGTCCGCTATGACGAGGGCACCAAGGTCGCGCCGCTCGACTATCTCGGCCAGCCGATCTTTCCGGCGGGCGAGCCCTACTGCCCGACCGACGGCCTGATCTATCCGTCGGGGACCGTCCGCTGCGAGCGCGACGGGACGCCGCTGTCGGTCCGCTGCCCGAAGTGCGCACTGACCCGCGAGGCCGCGATCGACACCTGCGGCAACTGCGGGCTCATCCTCAAGATCGCCCCGCGGGCGATGATCGTCGCCACCGACCAACCACCGCCCGGAGGAGCCGCAGTCGCATGATCGGCACGATTTCGCAGGCCATCTTCCCCGTCGCCGCGATCGCGATCGCGCTCGGCTTTGCGGCGCACGTCGGCCACGCCGTCATGCTCGCGAACGGGCGGCGGTCGATGCCCGTCCTCCTGCCGAGCCGCCAGCCGGCCTGGGCCGGCGTCGTCGGTGGCTCGTTCGCGTCGGAGCGGATTGCCGCCGCCTCGACTGGGCCGGATCTCGCCGGCTCCCCCACCCCGCTCGGTCGAGCGGCCATCGTCCTGACGTCTATCGGCTTCGGCGTTCTGCTCATCTCCCTGGCGCTGCGGGCCTACGCCGTCGGGCGCGGGCCGTGGGGCAACATGTACGAGTTCAGCGTCGCCTTCGGCGCCTCGATCCTCGCCGGCTACCTCGTCCTCCAGCGCCGATACGCGATCCGCTCGATCGGCTTCCTGCCCGTCGGTGTCTCGCTGGCGATCCTGCTCTACGCGTCGACCCTCGGGTCCGGGATCAAGGATCTCGTGCCGGCGCTGCAGAACGCGCCGCTGCTGACGATCCACGTCGGGATGGCGGTCATCTCGTACGGGACGTTCGCGACGAGCTTCGGCGCAGGGGTGGCGTACCTGATCCAGGGCCAGAACGACCGCTTCCGCTGGCTGCCGTCGCACAAGGTCCTCGACGAAGTGGCCTACCGATCGGTCATCTTTGGCTTCCCGATCTTCGCGACGATGATCATCCTCGGCTCGTGGTGGGCGTCGATCGCCTGGTCGCGCTATTGGGGCTGGGATCCGAAGGAGACCGCCGCCCTCGTGACGTGGCTCGTCTACGCGGTCTACCTCCACGCCCGAAACCAGCGCTCCTGGGCCGGCCGACCGGCGGCGTTGCTCCTCGTCGTCGCCTTCGGGATGGTCCTCGTGACCTACTCGGGCTCGCTCTGGTTCAACGGCCTGCACGCGTACAGCGGCCTGAACTAGCCGCTCCGACCACCCTCCCATCGCCCGCGGCCTCGCTCTACTTGGCCAAATGGACGCCGGGTGATCCTTAGCGGAGATTCGCGGGGTCAAGACCAGCTTTGACCGCCGCCGCGACCCCTCGCCGGCCCGGATCCACGCTCAGCTTCGGGGTCGGGCGACCGATCGGACCCTCCGAACCGGCGCTCGACCTCCGCTTACGCTCATGGGACGTGCATCTGGCCAGAATGAGAGCGCGCCGACGGGTCGCGAGGGATCCCGGAGCCACCCCGCGATCGATCGGCCGTCGAGGGGCAGCGCCGCGCGAAGCATCGCGCCGTGGGCCTGGACCCGGCGCCGGTTCGTGTGGCTCTCAGCGACGATCACCCATGCGGAGGTGCTCGTCCGCTCCCCCACGTCCCAGCCGCGATCCCGAGCGACCTGCCACGCGAGACGCCGCTTTCGATCGAGCGTGCCGAGGAGCTCATTGACGTCAACGATGTCGGTCTTCAACTCGATCATTAGGAGCATCTGACGCCTGGCGTGCCAGGCGAGGATGTCGATGACCCCTCGCTCGGTGTAAATCGCGAACGAGACCTCCGGTGCTGTAAGCCACTCGGGCCGTTCGGCGAAGGTGCGGGCGACCTGCTCGTGCAGGGCGGAGTGGCGGGAGTTCAGGAGGCGATCGAGATCGCCGCCTCGCCACCGCGGAACGAGATCGACTCGGACGTCAAGCGCCTTGGCGACGGCTCGGATACTCCCCAGGCTGACCTCATCCAGATGGCCGCGCTCGATCCGCGAGACCGTCCCCCTCGATACGCCGGCGAGCTTCGACACGTCCTCCTGGGTCAGCCGCTTTCGGATACGAACCGAGCGGATCGTCGAACCGAAGCGAAGGTCGTCCATCCCGACAACCTAGCCGAGGCCGCTCACCTGCCAGTTATCTGCATCTCGCCCG
>DATHGS010000418.1:0-2371 GCA_035490155.1 Candidatus Methylomirabilota bacterium
GTCGCCGACGCCGACATCCAGACGGTCGGCCTGAACCTCTACCCGCAGTACGCCAACGGATCCTCGACGAAGATCGTCGGCTACACCGTCGGCAACCAGATCCAGATCACCGTCCGCGATATCGACAAGGCCGACGAGGTCGTCGACACGGCGACGGCCAAGGGCGCGACCGAGGTCAACGGCATCTCGTTCGACATCGCCGATCCGGCTAAGGCCACCAACGATGCGCGCGTCTCCGCGATCGCCTCCGCCCAGGTGAGCGCCGCGGCCATGGCGACAGCGGCTCATCTCTCGCTCGGGTCGGTCATCTCGATCACCGACACGACACCGCCCTCACCCATCTATTACCCGGGCGCCAGGCTGGGCGCCTTCGCGGCGGCCGACGCGGCGACGCCGATCCAGCCCGGCTCGCAGGACGTCTCGGCCACGGTCACGGTCGTGTTCGCGATCAACTGATCCGATCCCTACCAGGAACGAACGCCCCGACGGCATTGTCGTCGGGGCGTTTCTTCATGTCGTCCGGATCGCCGGCGACCGACCGTCAGCTTGGTTTCTTCCTCGGCGCACGCTCGAGCTGGCCGGCACGATCCGGCCATTCGTAGCCGGCCCACGGGTCGTAGTCCGGATCGAGGGCCTCCTGGGCCGGCCGATCCGCCTCGGGGACGTGGATCAGGTTGACGCGGACGCGGTACCAGAGCGAGGACCGGCCGCGCATCCCATCGACCAGGACATCGGCCGGTTCGAGGGCGGCCGCCGAGGCCGGGTGACGCCCTTTCCAGCGCTCGAAGCCCTCGAGCGCTTCGGCCTTCTTCGCGGCGCGGCTGATCTCGATGACGGGAATCGCAGACTTGCGCCGGCCGGTCGGCGTCGGTCGACTGCCCGAACCCTCCCATTCGGTCGGCAGGCCAGCGTTCGGATCGCCGGCCGCGACCGCGGCCGCGCGTTCGGCCGCAACCTCCGGCGGTGGTCCGCCGGCTTCACCGCGACCCGGCTCGTACTCGCCCTCCGGCCGACGCTTGCGCGATGGCTGGACGCGCGGCGGTTCGCCGGCCTGCTTGGCGTAGTTCGGCGGCCAGGGGGCGTCGCCGAGACCCTCGGTCTCATCGCGGGCGGACAGCTCGAGGAGCGCCTCGAGCGACCCGACGGCGTTGTCGATGCCCGCGCCGGCATCGCCCCGCGACGCGTACAGGCCCGGGACGGTCGCCAGCGTGAAGTCCTCCGCGACGACGTCGGGGACCTCGTCCCAGCGGAGAGGCATCGAGACACGGGCGTCCGGAAGCGGCCGGACGGAATAGACGGACGCGACCGTCCGGTCCTTCGCGTTCTGGTTGTAGTCGAGGAAGACGCCGTGGCGTTCCTCCTTCCACCACTTCGAGGTGGCGAGCGTCGGTGCGCGACGCTCGACATCGCGGGCTAGGGCGAGCGCCGCCCGGCGGACCTCGGGATAGGTCCAGCGGGGCTCGATCCGGACGTTGATGTGGATCCCGCGGGAGCCGGACGTCTTCGGCCAGCCGACGAGCCCGACCGCCTCGAGGGCCTCGCGGCAGACCATCGCGACCTCGCGGATCTGCGACCACTCGATGCCCGGGACCGGGTCGAGATCGACCCGCAACTCGTCGGGGTGGTCGAGATCCTCGGCCCGAACCGGGTGCGGGTTGAGGTCGATGCAGCCGAGATTGGCGACCCAGGCAAGCCCGGCGGCCTCGCGCAGGACGACCTCGTCGGCGGTTCGTCCGGACGGAAACGTCAGCTCGGCTGTGTCGATCCAGTCCGGTCGGTTCTCGGGCGCTCGCTTCTGGAAGAACGCCTCGCCCTCCGCGCCGTCCACGAAGCGTTTGAGGGCCATCGGCCGACCGGCGACGCCGCGCAGCGCACCGTCTGCGACCGCGAGGTAGTAGTTGACCAGGTCCATCTTGGTGTGGCCGGCCTTGGGGAAGTAGACCTTGTCCGGGTTCGACACCGCGACCTCTCGGCCGCCGATCTCGAGGATTTCCTTGCGGGTGGGCATGCCCAACACGATACCGCCGTGCGGCCCAGTTCGGCGCGACCAGGCCCGCCGAATCCGCAAAGCCTCGGCCACCCATTGCTGCTCCCACCGGCAAAAGCCGGGTTAGCAGACGCTTTGGCCCCCCGTCGAGCCGCGGTCGTGAAGGGCGGGGTATCGGTGCACGCTCAGATTGTGGATCTCGCCGCCGCCCGAGGCGCCCGATGCCGGCCCAATCGGTTGTCCAAACCGCAGAATGCTGGTGGGGACAGCACGCGAGGGCAGGTGGCCCGGCGGCTGAAGAACGGCCCGGCCTCGACAGGCGGCCGGTGTCGCCCGATGATTGAAGCCAACCGGCCACCGCAGCCGGGCGGTAGTGTCGATTCG
>DATHGS010000419.1:0-3714 GCA_035490155.1 Candidatus Methylomirabilota bacterium
CGCAGTTCAGCCGCGGCGTAGCGGCACTGAAAGGGTCGTGCACGCGACCCGTCGGGTGACCGTACCGGCGGATTATTCGAGAGTCCTGAGAGCGCTCGGATCGAGTCGCATTGGTCGCATAGACTGCTCGGTGCGTCAGAGTTTATGCAGGTTGGTGCGATGACGCAGCCGTTACCGCGTCCCCGTAGCTCAGCGGACAGAGCAACCGCCTTCTAAGCGGAAGGTCGCAGGTTCGAATCCTGCCGGGGGCGCCACAAACTTGTGACCCGGGCATCATTAAGGGGGTGACCGGTGGCCACCCCCTTGATTGAGCTACCTCAGTGGACGACGATGTTGCCGCCCTTGAGCGGCAGCGGTCCGCCGGTCGTGAAGACGTTCACGAGGGTCGGGCTAGTGATCACGATCGAGATCGTGTCGCCCTTCTTGCCACTTGTGCCGTTGTCGACGACTGATACGGTGAACGTGTAGCCGGTGACCCCGTTCCAGCGACCGGTGCCGGTCCACGTGCCGGAATTCCCACTCGAATTGAGCGTCAAGACCGACGTGCTGTGGAACTTGTCCTTGCCGTTCTTGACGCGCACCTGGAGCTGGCCCTTGAGGCCGGTGACGTCCCGGATCACGTTGAATCCGAAGGACGTGTTGCCGGTCCCCTGGCTGATCCAGCCGCCGCCCGTGATCTTCGCGTTCGCCGATTCGACCGTCACGATGGTGTCGGCCGCCGACGCACAGTTCTTGTAGTAGTCGTCTCCGGCGAAGGAGACGCTCACCGAGTAGACATTCGGGCCGAGGTTGGCGGTGGTGGTCGCCAGGCCTGACGAATTGGTCGTTGCGGTGTACGGCCCGTACGTGTTCAAGGCCGCATCGGTGACGCTGAATGTGATCAATTTGCCGGTCCAGTCGCCGTGCGAGGCGTCGAGCTCGCCGAACTGGGCAGACAGGGTGGTGGGGTTAGCCGCATTGACCAGGATGTCGCCCGCGTAGGCGACGGTGCAATCCTCCTTGAGGATCGTGAAATCGGCCGTAATGCTGGAAGGGCCGAGTTTTGGATTGGTCGTCGTGTCGCCGGCGAAGCTGACTGTGACGCTCGTCGCGCTACCGGGCTTCTGGAGCTCTTGATACGGCGCGGTAGAGGCGTTCCCGAGGGCGTCGGTCGGGCCGGCCGTCTTGCTATCGGTCCCGAGGACGAAGCCGAGGTTTTCACCGGCGATCGGCAAACCGCCCGGCGACGTCTGGAGATGACCCGACAATGTCAGCGAATCGGAGTACTGAACCGACGGCGGACCGGTGTACGACACGGCCGTGTTTCCAATGGCGACTCGCAACTCGCCCACAACGGCGAGACCGCCGAGGACCGTGAACGGCGATGAGTTAAAGGTCGTGATGACGGTCCCGGTCGAGATGTCGATCCGGTTGATGTCGCCCGTGTTGAGGTCGCCAGTCCAGAATGACGTGCCGTCGGCATCGAGATTCATCGCGAACAGCACGGATGCGCCTGGGACCGTATATGTCTGTACGAGGGCACCCGCCGAGTCGAGCCGATAGGCGAACCCGGTGGCGGCAACGATCACGTCACCGTTCGGCCGGATCCGAAGGGCATATGCCTCACCGGTCGGCAGGGTCGCGAAATCCGCGAGCTGCGTGTTGGTGCAGATATCAAAGCGCTTTACCAGGTCGCCTTCGGACGTGTAGAAGAGGGTGCACTGGTCGGCGGCGAGGTCGATCCAGTCGCTTCCTCGCGCCTCGGTCGCGACCGCGTAGCTCGTGACGAATGCGCCCGTGCTGTCGTATTTCTGCACGTCAGTGCCGTCAGCCCGCCCGACGTACAGGTTGCCAGCCGCGTCGAAGGCTAGCGATTCGGGATCGCCTGTGATGCCGGTAATGAAGGCGCCAAGGAAGTTTCCGTTGTTGTCGTACTTGTCGACCGCGCCTGCATTGAAGTCCGAGACGTACATGTTGCCGGCGCTATCGAACGCCATGCCGGTCGTATAGGTCGACGACGTACCGACGAGCGTGTTCTTCAGAGTTCCGGTCGGGTCAAATTGCTTGACCGAACCGTCGCCCACGCCTGCCATGACGTCGCCAATCACGAATGGCGTGGCGGCGTGCACGGCCGGAACTATCCCAACGGTGGCGATCAGCGCCGCCGATGTGAAGGCCGCCGCAAGGCGGCGCCGTATACCTCTCGATTGGGTGGGAAAATGAACCTGCGGGCCTACCATCGACGTTCCCTCCCGGGCGCGCGCGCCCCTCGTCGACAGGTCGGTCTCGCTATTGGCTCGGCATCGTGGTAGGCGACCGTATACAACGCGGTGCCGATGGAACCCCCGTCCCCCTGCCCCCTCCCGATCGAGCGAGTCTGGACGCTCATCGGGGCAAAGGGAAGGGGTTTGTCCACAAATTGACATGCGTTTCCCGAGCCCTCTCACCCCGGGGCGGGCGATGACCTCCGCCGTCGCCGGCCGTCTCGACTCAGCCGGCCAATCGAGCGAGCATCGCCTGGGTCCGCTGCTGTGACTTCTCCAGGCGAGTCGCGCTGATGCGACCCGACCTGACCAGGCCCTCGATCGTGTCGATCGTCTTCATCGCGACGTTCGGGTCGTAACTCTGCTGGTTGGCGAGCAACAAAAGGTCGTTGCCGGCCTCGATCGCGAGCGCGATCGCCTCCTCCGCCCCGAATGCCGAGGTGATCGCGCCGGCCTGGAGATCGTCCGTGATGACCACGCCGTCCCAGCCGAGCTCGCCGCGGAGCAGGTCGGTGACGATTGCCGGCGAGAGCGACGCCGGATGGTCCGGATCGAGATTGCGGTTGACCAGATGCCCGGCCATGACGACATCGGCCACGCCCGCCGCGACGATCGCCCGGAACGGTTCGAGCTCCGTCCGGGACCAGGTCTTCGTGACGTCGGCCACGCCGAAGTCGGTGTTTGCCGTGGCGCTCCCGAGGCCGGGGAAATGCTTCAGCGTGGTGGCGATCGACGATTCGTGGTGAGCCCGGATCTCGGCGAGGGCGAGCTTGGTGACGACGGCTGGATCGGCCGAAAATGAGCGATCGAGCGCCCCGATCGCGGGATTTCGCGGGTTCACGTCGAGGTCGACGACCGGCGCGAGGTTGAGGTTGACTCCGACCGAGGCGAGCGTCGTCGCGATGAGTCGGCCCCACGTGGTCGCTGCGGCTTCGTCATCGAGCTGGCCGATCGAGGCTTCCGAGGCGATCTTCGGAAAGCCTGTCGCCGGGGTGAGGCGGGCCACACGGCCACCCTCCTGGTCGATCGCGACGATGAGCCGCCGCTCCCCGGCAAGGCCCTGGAGACCGGCGATCAGGGCGAGCAGTTGTTTGGGCGATTGGACATTGCGAGGATCGCCGGTCGTCTGGTCTCGATCGAACAGGACGATGCCGCCGAGACCGTCCCTGGCGATGGCGTCGGCGATGGGCCCGGCCTCCGCCACCGTCATGCCGCGAAAACCGACGACGAGCAAGCCGGCGATCGTTCGGCGCAGGTCGGCCGCGGGACTGGCGGATGCGATCGGACTTGCGGTTGGCGATGCTGACGACGAGGCGGAGGGCGAGGCGGTCGACGGGGCGGTTGGCGGCGCGAAGCTCGGTGGCTCGGAGCGGCCGTTGGCCGATGGCAGACAAGCGGCGACGAGCGCAGCGGCGGCCGACAGGACTGCACCAATGAACCCGCGCCGGCTCAGCAACCGACGCGGACTCGG
>DATHGS010000420.1:0-3891 GCA_035490155.1 Candidatus Methylomirabilota bacterium
CGACGCGCGACGGCGCGCCCTCGATGACCCGCAGCGCTACCTGCTCATGATCGATGCGTCGAATCGGCCGCTAGGCTGGGTCGCCCACGGCGACATCCCCGCCGAAGGCGTGCTGACGGAGGCAATGGCCAACCCAGTTTCGCCAACGGTCAACAAACGGACGACGCTCAAGGACGCGCTGTCGATGATGCTCGACGCCGACGTCCAGACCGGGATCGTCGTCGACCGGACCGGGGCGGTCCAGGGCCTCCTGACGGTGGACGCCATTGCCGAGAAGATGCGCGCCGGAGAACACGTGGCGGCCTTCGATCACGCGTTGGAGCCTGCGGAAGAAGAAATCGAGCCCGGCCCGATCGCGGCCGAGCACGCCGAAGAAGAGGTCAGGGCCTGACGTGCCTCCTGGCACACAGATCTTCGATTTCAGCTGGGTCGGCGGCCATCTCGGGCAGATCGTCGAGCGGATCCTCCAGCATCTCGAGCTCACGATCCCGCCGCTGGTCCTCGGGATCATCGTGTCGCTCGTGCTCGCGGTCTGGGCGGTCCGTCAGCCGCGGGTCTACCCGCCGATCACGGCGGTCACGGGCTTGCTTTACACGATTCCGAGCCTGGCAGCATTCGCCGCGCTCGTCCCGATCACCGGGATCACCCTCATCACCGCCGTGATCCCGCTGACGACCTACACGCTGCTCATCCTGTTCCGCAGCTTCGCGACGGGGTTCACGTCGGTTCCCGCGGAGATCCTCGAGGCCGCCGAGGGGATGGGCTACACGCGCGGCCAGCGGCTGTTCCGCGTCGAGCTGCCCCTCGCCGTCCCGCTGATGATCGCCGGGATCCGGCTCGCGAGCGTGACGACGATCGGGCTCGTGACCGTCGCGTCCGCGATCGGCGGCGACACGTTCGGCGGGCTCGGCCAGTTGATCACTGAGGGGATCCAGACCTTCTTCCCGACCAAGTACCTGCTCGGCGCCGCACTGTCGGTCCTGCTGGCCTTCTCAGCCGACTTCCTGTTCGTGCGGGTCGAGCGCCTGATAACGCCGTGGTCTCGTGCCCGCGCGGGCGCCAGCTGATGGACGGCGTCATCGCGTTCTTCACCGACCCGGCCAACTGGACGGGGGACACCGGAATCCCGCACCGGCTGTTCGAGCACCTGTACATCTCCGGCTCGTCGGTGCTCCTGGCGCTCCTCGTGGCTGTCCCGATCGGGCTCTACATCGGGCACACGAACCGCGGGTCAGGCATCGCGATCAACCTCGCGAACATCGGCCGGGCGATCCCGTCCTACGCAATGATGGTCATCCCGTTGCCGTTGACGCTGACCCTCGCGCCGATCCTTGGCTACGACACGGGGTTCGGGCTGACCTTCCTGCCGATCTTCATCGCGATGACCTTCCTCGCGATTCCGCCGCTCCTCGTCCAGACCTACGCCGGCCTCCGCTCGGTCGACCGCGACCTCGTCGAAGCGGGTCGCGGCATGGGAATGTCAGAGCGCCAGATCCTGGGCCGGATCGAGATCCCGCTCGCGTCGTCGATCCTTGTCGGCGGGCTCCGGACGGCAACCCTGCAGGTCATCGCGACGGCGACGATTGGAGCGATCCTCGGCGGCGGAGGCCTGGGGCGACTCATCTTCGACGGCATGCTCCAGGGCGTGGTGGGCTACCCGTCCCTGTTCGCCGGGGCGATCCTCGTGTCCGCCCTGGCGATCGGCGTCGACCTGATCCTCGCCTGGGTCCAGCGTCGGCTGACGCCGCAAGCGCTCAGGGCGCCACGGCGAGGTAGCGCGTCGAGTCCGGCGTCGGTGGTCGGCGGGCCTGATATCGCAAGTCCGGCAACGGGCGGGACCGCTTAGGCGTTTTAGGCGACGCATTGCCAGTGCGCTGGTAATGTACGCGGGCGAATGCCGTCCCCCCGGCGGCACGGATGAGGAGGAACCCACATGCGGACACCCCGCGTGCTGGCGCTTGGAATGACCCTGCTGGTGCTCGTCGGCGCCTGCTCGACCGGAGGCGGCACGTCCAACGCGCCGTCGTCGGCACCATCGGTCGCGGCCCCAAGCACAGCATCAAGCACCGCCCCGAGCGAGGCGGCGTCGGCCGCCGCCAAGGCCCCGATCAAGATCGGCTCGGACAACTTCTACGAGTCCAAGCTGATGGGCGAGATCTATGCCCAGGTCCTCGAGCACGCCGGCTACACGGTCGAGCGCAAGTTCGCGCTTGGCTCGCGCCAGCAGAGGATCCCGATCATGGACGCCGGCCAGATCGACCTCGTCGCCGAGTACGTCGGCTCGGGTCTCGGCTTCTATGACACGACGAAGATCACCGGCGACGGCCAGAAGAACGCCGACGCGCTCCAGGCAGCGATCAAGTCGAAGGGCCTGACGGTTCTCGGCATCTCGCCCGGCCAGGATTCGAACGCGTTCGTCGTCCGCAAGGACACGTCGACCACCCTCAACCTGACGAAGATGAGTGACCTCGCCGCGGTCCAGACCCAGATCAAGTGGGGACTCCCGGCCGACTGCGACACGAACCCGATCTGCTCGGGCGCGCTCAAGTCCTACGGGATCACCTACCCGCCGGCCAAGCGCACCGCGCTCGGCGCGTGCGACGTCCCGATGGCGCAGGCGCTCCAGGGCAAGGCGATCGACCTGGCCGAGCTCTGCTCGACCCAGCCCGCCATCGCCCAGTTCGGCTTCGTCCAGCTCGTCGACGACAAGCAGACTCAGCCTGCCGAGAACATCGCCCCGATCGTCCGGGACGACTACCTCGCCAAGGTCGACGCGACCGCCTTCAAGGCGCTGCTCGATGCCGCCTCCGCGAAGGTGACCACCGAGGCGCTCACGGCGATGGGCGTCGACGTCGCAGTCAACCAGAAGGACGTCAGCGCTGTCGCCACGGCGTTCCTGACCGCGCAGGGCCTCCTCCAGTAGGTTTCCGCCCCCGCAACACCTCGAAGCCCGCCCGACCAACGGGCGGGCTTCGTTCGTGACGGGGTCAATCGCAACGGGGTGAACAGCCGATGACCGTCCTGCTCACGGGACGCGATCTCGATCGTGACCAAGTGGTCCGCGTCGCCCGCGCCGGCGAGCGCGTCGAGCTCGACGTGACGGCCCGCGCCCGTATGACCCAATCGCGCGACGTCGTCCGGGCCGTGCTCCAGCGAGGGGAGCCGGTCTACGGCTCGAACACCGCCGTCGGCGTCCTCAAGCGGGTCGGCATCGCAGCGACCGACGCCGATGGCTACGCGGCGTCGATGAACCGGCACCACATCGTCGGGCAAGGGCCGACCGCATCGGACGATCTCGTCCGGGCGACGATGCTCCGCCTCGCCAACCACTTCGCCGAGGGCTCCGCCGGCGTCCGGCCCGAGCTCGCGGACCGGCTCGTGACCGCCCTCAACGGCGGCGAGGTACCCCTCCTCCGAACGATAGGGTCGATCGGCCAGGCGGATCTCGCACCGCTGGCCGACCTCGGCGACGCGCTGTTCCGGGGAATGACCCTCGAGGCGGGCGAGGGCACAGCGATCCTCGACAACAATTCGTTCTCCACTGCGTGGGCGGCACTCGCGGTCGCCGATGTCGAGATCCTGCTCGACACCATGGACGTGGCCGGCGCCCTGAGCCTCGAGGGCCTCGTGGCCAACCCGACGATGCTCCACGCCGCGATCGGCGAGGTGCGGCCGTATCCGGGGCTCCGGGAGACGCTGATGCGGTTCCGCGAGCTGCTCACCGACAGCGCGATCTGGGATGCGGGCGTCCCTCGAAACCTCCAGGATCCGCTGACCTTCCGGAACCTGCCCCAGATCCAGGGCGCTTGCCGCGACGTTCTCGCTCACGTGGATGCGCAGCTGGCGATCGAGCTCAACGCGTCGCAGGGGAATCCGATCGTCGTCCCAGCC
>DATHGS010000421.1:0-2262 GCA_035490155.1 Candidatus Methylomirabilota bacterium
TCGCGGCGTGGCCTGGGCATTGGGCTTGCGGTCGTCCGCGGCCTGGCCGAAGGGATGGGCGGGGGCGTCGAGGCCGGCCCGAGCCCGCTCGGCGGGCTGCGCATCGTCGTCGAGCTTCCGGTCGCCGCGACGCGGGCGCGGAGCTCGCCGAGCCCGAACGGTTTCGTCACGTAGTCATCCGCGCCGGCCTCGAGGGCAGCCACCTTGTCGCGCTCGGCACCGCGTGCCGAGAGGACGAGGATCGGGGTCGTCGACTCGCGGCGGACGCGGCGGACGACCGATCCGCCGTCGCCGTCCGGCAGGCCCAGGTCGAGCAGGATGAGGTCCGGTCGCTCCGCATCCCAGCTTCGGAGCGCGGACGCGACGTCCCCCGCCTCGACGACGCGATAGCCGTGGGCGGCGAGGTTCGCGACGACCGAGCGGCGCATCGGCTCGTCGTCTTCGACGAGCAGCAGATGGGCTCCCCCGTTCAACGAGGCGTCCGGGCAGGCTCGGGGCCGGGACCGGCGGCCGCTCCCGCGTCTGCGGTCGGCTCGGATCCTGGCGAGCTCGCGGCATCCGCAGGAGGCGTTGCTGCGACCGGAAGCTCGACCACGATCCGGAGCCCGCCGAGCGGGCTCGGGCCGGCCTCGACGCCCCCGCCCATCCCTTCGGCCAGGCCGCGGACGACCGCAAGCCCAATGCCCAGGCCACGCCGCGAGCCGGCGCCGGTGCGCTCGACTCGATAGAACTTGTCGAAGAGCTGGGCCTGCGATTGCGCCGGAACTCCCGGTCCGCCGTCTTCGACGACCAGCCGGATCCGGCCGTTTTCGGATGCAGCCGAGATCGCGAGAGGCGCCGGCGCCGGCGCGTAACGCCCGGCGTTCTCGACGAGGTTGCCGACAATGGTGTCGAGCAGGACCGCATCGCCTCGAACGGGCGGCAGGTCGTCAGGCAGGTCGATCGTCACCGGCCGGTCTCCCAGCATCGGTCGCAATCGGTCGACTGCGGGCTCCACGACGTCCCGAATGTCGAGCGCCTCGAGATCCGGCCGGAGGGCACCCGCTTCGATGCGGCTCAGGTCGAGGACCTCATGAACCAACCGATCGAGCCGCTGCGCCTCGAGATCGATCGCGGCGCCGGCCGACCTCGCGGCGTCGTCGGTCAGCGGCACATCCGGGTCGGAGAGCGCACCCGCCGCTGCCCGGATGCTCGCCAGTGGCGTCCGCAGGTCATGAGACACCGCATCGAGAAGCGCGCTCTTGAGCGTGTCGCCCTGGCGGGCGATTTCGGCCTCGGTCGCTTCTCGCCGCAGCTCGTCTCGGCGGATGGCGAGCGCCAACTGGTCGGCGGCGAGCGCGAGGAGTCGCGTCGTTTCACGTGCGGGTTGGCCGCTCGCCCGGGCGCGCGTCGCCTTGAGCGCGCCAATGAGCGCTCCATCGGCTTCCATCCGGACGCGCAGGATCTCGGACCGCGTCTCGCTCGACGCCGCCCCGGCGGCCTTTGGGTCGTGCGAGCGGACCCACTTGGCCGGCGCATCCCCCGGCGTACGCGCGAGGCTCGTGGTGAAGGCCGAAACGGGGATCGGCTGGCCCGGTTCCGAGTCAGCGAGGATCGTGGTCTGGCCTGTCCGCAGGACTGCGATCCAGACCCGGTCGAGGCCGGTCTCCCGGACGAGCCGCTCGACGATCTCGACAGCGGCGGCCTCGAGGTCCGGGGCGATCGCGAGGATGCGGCTCATCGCGAAGAGGGCATTCGACTCGGAGGCGCGTCGGGTGGCCTCGGCGGCGCGTTCCAGGCCGAGGGCCGAGAGCCGTCCGACGACCACCGCCAGGAACAGGAACAGCACCAGGTCGAGCAACTCGCGCGGGTCCGCGACGATCAGCGAGAAGCGTGGCTCCGTGAAGAGGAGGTCGTAGGTCAGGAACGACGCGATGGCCGTCGCGATCCCCGCCCACATCCCGAAGCGGCTGCCGACGAGGACGACCGAAACGAGATAGACGGGCGACGCGTCGGCGATCGCGACCAGTGGCGACTCGAGAGCGGCGACGACGACGCTCGCGGCCGCGACCCCGGCGACCGTGGCCACGGCGGCCACGAGCACGCGCCGCGGCTCGAACACGGGCCTCGGCGGCAACTCAACCAGCGATGTCACCTTTCGATGGTAGACCCGGTCGGTGACCGGGCGGGTGTCGCCGGTGCCCGCCGGCGTTCGAAATGCAACCAATTGGCAACGAGCCGGTTATCGCCGCGACACAGTGTCCGCCGTATGGTCGCGACCCG
>DATHGS010000422.1:0-5872 GCA_035490155.1 Candidatus Methylomirabilota bacterium
GACGATGCCGCGGTGCGAGCCGTAGGACTTCGTGAGCTTCTCGGTCTGGACGATCGCGGTCACGATGGTTCCTTCCCGCCGGCTTCGACCGGCATCAGAGTCTTGTTTGCCGCCCGGTCCCGCAGGAACCCGTCGATGAGCCTCGGCAACTCGGCCTCGATGAACGCAACGACGTCGTGGAACTCCCGCAGGCGGGCCTCCGCGCTCGCCGAGTTGCCCGACGCGGCGAGACCGTGCTCCGCGATCTCGCGGAGGCGCCGATAGATGACGCCGGCGTTCGACAGCATCGAATCGAGCGCCTCGGGCGGAGAGCTGAAGTACTCGCGCCGGTCGCCGCGCCGCGTGGTCCGGCGGATGAAGCCCGCCGAGGCCAGGATCCGGGCAGTGCCGCTGATCGCGCCGCGGCTGGCCTGGAGGGCTTCAGCGATCTCGGCCGCGGTCTGCTCGGGCGGGTCGCAGAGCAGGAGCCAGCCCCACATCCGGCCGGCCATCGGGGTCATCCCATAGCCACCGAGGAACTGGCCCATCTCCTCGATGAACGCGCTCTGGGCGGGCGTGAGAATGGTGGCCATGGCGGGATGTTAGGTCGTTCAGAAGTTTCAGTCAATACTGAATGTTCAGTACCATCGCGGACCGAGGCCCCGCGGCTGGCTGGCGGGCCCGATATTCGGCTGGCTGATGGAAATCCCGGCGATCACGCTCGACCAGGTCCCAATTCCCGCGCAAAGAAGCGAAACGGGTTGAGGGCTGAGCGCGCAGAAGCCGATTCCTATCAGTGAGCCTGATACCGCCCGCGGTGAGGCGAGGCGTGGAGCGGCGTCGCGGAACTTACGCCGCCGGATCGGCCGTCGCGAGGGCCTCGGCGCGTTCCTTCAGCGCGCGGAGGTGCGTTTCCGCAAACGTCTCGAACGACGATCGGCCGAGGCGCGCGAGGAAGCCGGCGAGGCGATCGGGCGAGGCGAAGACGCCCGAATGGACGACGCGGCTACCCCCGGCCAGCGGCTCGAGGCGCCACGCCCAGTCGAACCAGAACTCATCGGCCACGACCGCGAGGCGGAACGCGCGATCCGGTCGCGCCTCGAGGCTCTCGACCCGGACCGGCACCCTGAGCAGTCCGAGGTGGGCCTCGCCGAAACGCTCCGAGCCACCGGCCGGCCAGGACGGCCCGGCAGGCCCGAGATTCAGCTCCGGAAAGAGACCCGAGAATGCCGTCGGCTCGTGCAGCGCGGCCCACACGAACCGCGGCGATGCCCGGACATAGACCCGTCGCTCGAGCGTCCGGCGCGATTCCGATCGCCGCTCCTCGCCCGATTGCCGCCCGATCCCGATCGCCATCGTCAGACCCCGACCGGGTGCCAGACCGTCTTCATCTCGAGGAAGGCGGCAATCCATTCGGGACGTTCGGTGGCGCGGTCGTCCAGCCAGTCGAATCGGGCGTCGGTGACGCCTGCCGGCCGACGCGAGAGGCGCTTGACGTTGTCGGCCGCGACCAGCTCGACCTCGGTCCTAAGGGCGTCGGGCACGCCCCAGACGTCGATCGCATCGACGTCGACGTGACCGGCCATGACCGGTACCAGCTCGGCCTTGAGGCCGGTCAGGACATTGGTGACGCCACCCGGTACGTCGGAGGTCGCGAGGACCTCGGTCAGGGTGACGGCGGGCAGCGGCCGGGTCTCGGACGCGATGACGACGACGGCGTTGCCGGCGACGAGTGGCGGAGCAAGGCGCGAGACCAGGCCGAGCAATGACGACGGCTCCGGGGCGACGACGCCAACGACGCCGGTCGGCTCCGGGATGGTGAAGTTGAAGTACGGCGCCGCGACGGGATTTGCCGAACCGAGCACCTGGCTGATCTTGTCGGCCCAGCCGGCGTACCAGACCCAGCGGTCGATCGCCCGCGCGACGAGCTCGCGCGCCTTCGCCTCCCGAACTCCCTCTGCCTGCGAGACCTCGGCGACGAACTGATCGCGCCGGCCCTCCATCAGCTCGGCCACGCGATAGAGGACCTGGCCGCGGTTCATCGCTGTCCTGTCGGCCCAGCCACCAGCCGCCTTTCGTGCGGCGCGGACGGCCTCGCGGAGATCCTTGCGCGAGGCGCGGCAGGCGTTGGCGATCGGCGACCCATCGGCGGCGCGGACGACGTAAGACCGGCCCGACTCCGAGCGCGGGAAGGCGCCACCGATGTAGAGCTTGTGCGTCTTGCGGATATCGATCCGATCCGCAGCGGCCATCAGCGGTCCTCCAGCCGGACGTACGCGTGGAGGCCGTGCATCCCGCCCTCGCGGCCGAACCCGGACTCCTTATAGCCACCGAACGGCGAGGTCGGGTCGAAGCGATTGAACGTGTTGGCCCAGACGACGCCGGCCTTCATCTTCCTGACCATGTGGAGGATTCGGCTGCCCTTGTCGGTCCAGATCCCGGCCGAGAGGCCGTACGGAGTGTTGTTTGCCTTCTCGACCGCCTCGTCCGGCGTCCGGAACGTCAGCACGGACAGGACCGGCCCGAAGATCTCCTCGCGCGCGATCCGATGGCTCTGGGCCACGTTCGTGAAGAGCGTCGGCCGGAAGAAGTAGCCGCGGGTAGGCAGGTCGCAGGCTGGCTGGTACATCTCCGCGCCCTCGGCCTGGCCCGCGGCGACCAGCTCCGTGATCTTCTCGAGCTGGGCCCGCGAGTTGATCGCGCCGACATCGGTGTTCTTGTCGAGCGGGTCACCGACCCGGATCGTCGCCAGACGATCCTTGAGCTTCTCGATGAGCGGCTCCACGATGGACTCCTGGGCGAGCAGCCGCGAACCGGCGCAGCAGACCTCGCCCTGGTTGAAGTAGATGCCGTTGACGATCCCCTCGACGGCCTGGTCGAGCGGAGCGTCGTCGAAGACGATGTTGGCCGCCTTGCCACCGAGCTCGAGGGTCAGTGCCTTGTCGGTCCCGGCGACGCCCTTGGCGATCCGCTTGCCAATGTCGGTCGAGCCGGTGAAGGCGACCTTGTCGACGCCGGGGTGGGTCACGAGTGACATCCCCACCTCGCCCGGTCCCGGGATGATGTTGACGACGCCCGGCGGCAGGTCGGCCTGCTGGCAGACGTCGGCGAACAGGAGCGCGCTCAGCGGCGTCGTCGAGGCGGGCTTGAGGACGACGGTGTTGCCGGCGGCGAGGGCCGGGGCGATCTTCCAGGCGAGCATGAGGAGCGGGAAATTCCACGGGATGATCTGCGCAGCGACACCGAGCGGCCGGGCGACCCGACCGGGGAAGGCATATTCGAGCTTGTCGGCCCAGCCGGCGTAATACCAGAAGTGGGCCGCCGCCAGCGGGACGTCGACGTCGCGCGACTCCTTGATCGGCTTGCCGGAGTCCATCGATTCGAGGACGGCAAACTCGCGGCTCCGCTCCTGGAGGATCCGGGCGATTCGGAAGAGGTACTTTGCCCGTTCGCGCCCGGACAACGTGCCCCACGATCGGCGGAACGCTTTTCGGGCGGCCTTGACGCCACGATCCATGTCGGCTGGAGTGCCACGCGCGACAAGGGCGAGCGGCTCCTCTGTCGCCGGGTTGATCGTCGCGAAGGTCCCGCCGTCCGACGCGGCCACCTCGCGACCGCCGATGACGAGGCCGTAGCGCTCCTTGAGCGTGACGACGTCGCGCGACTCCGGGGCGGGCGCGTACTCCCAAGGGATCGCGGCACCATCGCCAAGTCCCCAGCTCGATGGGGCTGCGTCGTTCGTGTGGACAATTTCGCCCGTGCGGGCGTCGGCGGGCGGAGTGCGGGTGGCCATCCTCGGCATTATGGCACCGAGGCTCCCCAAACCTGATCAGACGCCTCTCGGATCGCCGCGCGCCGCGGGCGCAGCATGTTTGATTTCGACGTATCCCCCGCGTATGGTGCCGACGTGGGGAACGTGTCGATCGGAGACTACGAACGGATCCTGGCGATTGTCGCCGAATCGGCGTCCGGGACCGCGGACGAGCCGATCCCCGTCCAGGCCCTTGACATGATCCGCGGCCTCATCCCCTGTGACGTCGTTGCCCTGATCGACGGCTATCCCTGGGACCGGGTCAATCGGCGGACGTGGATCTCGGGCTGGGTTGCTCCGTGGTCGACGGAAGACCGCCGAATCGTCGACCGGTACCGCTCCCAGGTCCCGCTGGGACCGTCACCTGCGACCATCCACGGGCCCGTCCGGATCAGCGATGCGATGTCGCGATCGCGATACCGCCGAACCGACCTCTACCAGCTGACCGGCCGATCTCACGGCGTGGAATATTCGATGGATCATTGGCTGCCGGGTCGCGCGGGGCGGATGCGCGGCCTCACGTTTGATGCAACGATCCGCGACTTCAGCGATCGCGATCGGGACGTCGCTGAGGTGTTGGGCCGACATCTCGCGACGGTGATCGGGCGCCTCGATTCCACCCTTCCGCCGGCGGCGCCCCGGCGACCCCTCACGTCACGCCAGTCGGAGATTCTGTCCCTGGTCGCTGACGGTCGGACCAACCGCCAGATCGCGAGAGCCCTCTCGATCTCACCACTGACGGTCAAGAAGCACCTCGAGAATGTGTTCGACGTGATGGAGGTCCACAGCCGGGCGGCCGCGATCGGGGCGCTCTATGGGCGGGCTCGGCCCTCATCCCGCGGTGCGGACGGCGTGTCGGCCGTCGGAGCTGGCGTCGAAATCTAAATCGGCAGGCCGCGCCAGCCCTCGAGAAATAGGCCGAATGGCGTATCCCTCAGAGCACGTCGGCGGCGTAGCGTCCCGAGGTCCGGGGCGGATGCTGCCGAGCCGGGTGGCTGGCGGTCGCCGTCGCCATCGATCGAGGGAGGACCGTATTCCAGACATCGACGGCTATGCGCGGATGCGCGTCACTGCTCTGCCACTCGTTGCGATTCTGGCGGCGGTCATCGCCGTAGCCGGCTGCTCGGCTCCAGCCGCGCCCGCAGCGACTGCTGCGACGGCATCACCCACGACCAGCCCCCTCGCGACCGTCGCGCCAACGCCGTCGGCCCCGCCATCATCCGCGCCGTCACCGAGCGCCGCGATCATCGGGAAGATCCTCCCAATCGCGGACGCCCCCGACAGCAAGATCGTCGTCGGACTCGTGGCCGAGGGCGGGAAGTGGGACAAGTACACCCTGACCGCCCCCGCCGGGAAGGTCTGGCACGTCAAGGTCGTGAGCCAGGAGCCGATCGGCCACCACAACTTCGTGGTGGCGTCTGGACCGACGTTCCCGGAGCGGATCTACACCGGCAAGAACCTCCTCCCCAAGGCGACGGTGACCTACGACGTTCCTGGGCTTCCGGCCGGGAGCTACCTCTTCATCTGCACGGTCCATCCCGAGACCATGACCGGGACACTCACGCTCAAGTAACGCTTGCAAGCTCGGCCAGCGTGGGCGGCTCGGCGCCCGCCCGGGTTGTCGTCAGCGCCCCGACCTCGATCGCGAACTGCGTGGCAGCAACGAGAGCCCGCTCGTCGGCGAGATCGGCCCGACCACGTCCATCCGCCGTCCACGCCGCCAGGAACCCTGCCCCGAACGCGTCTCCCGCCCCGACGGTGTCGACGACCCGGACCGCGGGCACGGCGATCTCCGTGACACGGCTCAAGGTCAGCAGCCGGACGGGCCGCGGGCCGTCGGTGATGAGGACCGCCGCCGGGCCGAGGTCCATGAGGCCTTCGGCGGCCGCCAACGGGCCGGCGAGTGGGTCCAGCCAGGCCAGGTCGTCGACGCTGACCTTCACGATGTCGACCCGACCGAGGATGCGCCCCAGCCGGGCGCGGTACCCCACGGCGTCGACGATCGCGGACGGCCGGCAGTTCGGGTCGGCGACGACGAGAACATCGTCGCGAGCCGCCGCCACCAGACTCTCGATCGTCGCG
>DATHGS010000423.1:0-3266 GCA_035490155.1 Candidatus Methylomirabilota bacterium
GGATGAACATGCGTCTGATTCGCCAGACCACGAAGGCGATGATGACGAATGCGACGACGGCGTTGAGGAAGGAGCCCCAGCGGATCGCGACCTCCGTCGCCGGATCAGCACCCGGCGCCGCATTCTTGATCACCCACTTCAGCTGACTGAAGTCCACGCCGCCGAGAACCGCCCCGATCGGCGGCATGATGATGTCGTTGACCAGCGAGTTGACAACCGTCCCCAGCGCGCCGCCGATGATCACGCCGATCGCCAGGGCGAGGGCGTTCGTCTTGAGCAGAAACGCGCGGAAATCTCCGAGCACGGCTGTCCTCCTAGTTTGAGATGGCCTCTTCTGTCACCACGTCGAACGAGGACGGGTCAACAGCCAGAGTCCCAGCGATGAGGCCCCTTGCCCCAACCGGGACACCCGAATGATCTGGGACGAACAGGTGGATGATCGGAAGCTCCCGTATGGTCACGTCCGTGCCGCCGTCAGGACTCGCTGTCCATGTGGCGTGATACAGCGGACGCTCGCCCTTTGCGATTCGCCTCCGGTCATCCCTGATACGGGTCCGCAACCGGACAGCAGAGGATCCCGCGCGCATCTTCCTAACGCCCGGCCAGGACCCGAAGCCGGCCGATGAACGCCTGGCCCGCCGCCGGATTCGGCCACAACGAGAGCCGATTCGCAAGCGCGGCCGCGGTCGTCGGCGAGGTGGACGGGTCCTGCTCCAGGAGCCCGACAAGGCGGTTCATGGCGACGTCCGAGATGTACATCGGGCTATTCGTGAAGTCGACCCGGGTCGGATCGACCGCGAAGATGTGCGATTCGGTCACCTCCGTCAACCCGTCGCTGCCCGTGACCGGGATCGATGTGGTCGCGAGCTCGGTGAACCCGTGCTCGGGCGTCAGCGCCCCGAGCAGCGCCGGGACGCTCGTCGTCGGGCCCGTGTCGTAGACGTAGATCGAGATCCCCGACGCCTTGACGGCCCTGGCGAAGGAGCTGGCGCGGAAGACGTAGAACTCGCGTTCGCGGCGCGAATTCTCGACGGCGATCCAGTCGTCGATCGGCGGGCCCGACGGCGGGGTGAGGCCGAGCGGCGCCTTCGGATCGAACACCGCGAGCGTCTGGTGAAGCTGGACCATCGGGTAGCCCGTCGCCACGTCGAGAGCGGTCTCGTAGCCGAGAAACGAGCCGAAGCCGATCTTCGTGCCCGGCGGCCGATTGGCGACGATCCAGCTCGAGGCGAACTTGACGGCCCCGGCTCGGGCGTCGCCACTGGCCGACTCCCGATAGGCCAGGGCGTGGCCGGCGAGCACGGTCGTTGCCATGAGGAGCACGGCGACGAGGGCGCCGGCGAGCGTCGCACCGGACAACCCAGGCCGGCCGCCGGCTGTATCGGCAGCGCCCCCGCCGTCGGCGGGACCCACGGTGCGGGTCGGTCGGAAGGCGATGGTGAGCCCCGCGAGCGCACCGACCGGCAGCCCGATCCGGAGCGTCAGCGCCGGCAAGGCCTGGGCGACGATGGCCCCGGCCGCCGCCCCGACACCGACGAACACGAAAACGGTCACGGCCGATCGCCGGGTCGTCAGCGCCCACTCGAGCGCCCGCAGCCAGCCCACGGCCGCGATTACCGTCAACAAGCCGATCTGGGCGAGGTAGTTTCGTGGCGGCTCCCCCACCGCGATGACGAGCAGGACGAGCGGCGCGCTGCACAGCGTCGCCATGAGCATCGCGTCGAGACCCTCGCGCTCGGCTCCGCTCGACCGCTGCCGGGCGACGAGCCCGAGGACGACGCCGACGGCCCCGAACAGGACGACGAGGACTAGTTGCGGCAGCCATGTCGTGACGTACAGCGCGTACTGGCCCGGCTGGAACAGGCCGTTGCCCTTGAGCTCCGAGTTGCGGTCGAAGAAGATCGTCAGGGCGGCGAACCAGGCGACGCCCAGCCCCCAGCCGGCCCACGCTCGTCCATGCGCGCGAAGGCGGGCCGGGACGCGGCGTCGGATCCCCTCCCCCACCCTCTCGACCTCCGGGCGGGCCGCCAGCGATGGTGCCGCCAGCCCGGCGACGATCGCGATCAGCGCGATGATGAGCAACGGGATCAGCGTCCAGGCAGGCGTCCCGAGCCGGTAGACCTGGCGAGTCAGGCTCGCGAACAGGGCGAACCACCACGACGTCCCCACGATCGCCACCGCCAGGACCGCCGCGGCGACGCGGGCGATCGACGAGACTGGCCGCCCGGCCAGGATGCCGACGAGGAACGGCACCGGGGCGAACGGCAGGGCGATCTCCTTGATGAGGAACGCGATCGCGAAGATGGCGCCCGCGATCAGGCCCCGCCGGACGGATCCGCGACGGACCGCGTCGATGCCGACGACGAGGTAGGCCAGGGCAAGAGCGGCGGCAGGGACATCGAGCCGGGCGGTGCGGGTCAGATCGTGCAGGTACGGCACGGCCAGGTAGCCGACCGCAGCGAGCGCCCCGACGACCGGGCGGATGCGCCAGCCGAGGATCGCCACCGCGACGAGCACGCCGACCCCGGCGATCGCGTTGAGCAGGTGGCCCCAGTCGAAGGCGTCGATCCCGAACCAGACGTTGGGGGCGGTGACGATCATCGGCCAGAGCGGCGAGTGCGGAAGGAAGACCGCCCCGAAGACGGTCCGCGGGCCGTGACCCGCGAGCATGCTGTAGCCGATCCCGAGGTACTTCGACTCGTCAAACGAGCGGTAGAAGGGGGAAACGACCGCGAGCAGCCCGACGAACACGACGACGCTCGCGGCCACGATGCCGGCGGCCAAGCGTCGCTCCGACGGCGCCGACATCATCACGCCCGCCATGCTACCCCGCGCTCCCCGACGGCGGACATGAAAACGCCCAAAGGAACCACCGATCACTAGTTGTTCCAACCAATGCAAGCACCAGTCGGATCCCTAGATGTTCGAGGCCCCTTCGGGCAAGACGAACCATAGCGTGCCCGTATCGCAACCCGCTATGGGGTTATCCACGACTTTCGCCCTTGCCACGACCAATTTCGAGGGGTTGTCCACAGGGTTCCCACGTCCGTCGCGTACAACGGGACGAGCATGCGACCATCGATCGATGCTGATCGTCGTGTCGGGGCTCCCAGGCACCGGTAAGAGTGCTGTCGCGGACAGGCTCGGTCACGGACTTGGCGCCGTCGTCCTGTCGGTCGACCCGATCGAAGCGGCGATGCTCGAAAGTGGCATCGAGCAGAGCTTTGCGACGGGATACGCCGCGTACCGGATCGTCTCGACGCTCG
>DATHGS010000424.1:0-13380 GCA_035490155.1 Candidatus Methylomirabilota bacterium
CATCGTCGTACCCCAGGGCTCCAGCACCCCGGAACCGATCCCGAGTCCGACTCCCGCTCCGATACCGGCCCCAACACCCGTCCCCACGCCGACAGCGGACCCGACACCCGTCCCCGTACCCAGTCCGACTCCGACTCCAGCGGCGACGCCGGTCCCAACGCCGACCACCGACACCTTCGGAGCGGGTGTCCCGAACCTCCACGTGCCAGGCTCGGTCGTCTAGCGACCTGGCCCGTCGCGGGACTTTCGTCAGGGGGTCGACGACCGGTCGGCCCCATAGCCTGAGCGAGCAGATCGCTGCCCCCAGGCTGCGATCGCGTCATCCAACTTTTCATGCCACGCCATAGTCCGCGCCCGGCTGACGCCGCGCGCGGGCTGGGATGGCTTCCCCGCCGCCGTCCGCCCCAGCGGACGCGTTGGTAGAAAGGACTACCTTGCGATTACCGATCCCGGGCGCGCGAGCGCTCGTCATGGCGGCCCTCGCGGCCGCTCTCCTGATCCCATCCGCGCCGCCGACACCCGTCGCGGCTTCCTATTCGAGCGAGGCTAGCCAGGTCATGCGGGTCGCCAGGGCGCAGCTGGGTGACCGCTGGCGCTTCGGTGCCACCGGCCCATCCAGCTTCGACTGCTCCGGTCTCGTGACCTACGCCTACCGAATGGCGGGCGACCTGTCCATGATCGGCAACGGGAGGTACCGCTCGGCTTCCGCGCTCTACCGCTACTTCCTCATGCGGGGCAAGGCGAGCCGGACCTACGGAACGCCCGGCGATCTCGTCGTCTGGGGCAACGGCAGCCACATCGGGATCTACCTCGGCAACGGGATGGCCGTCAGCACCCTCTCGAACGGTGTCCGCGTCCACGGCGTGCGTGCGGTGACCGCCCGGTTCACGGCGTTCCTGCGGACCGGGATCTACCAGCTGCCGGGGCCGACACCGGTCGCAGTTCCCATCCCGCCACCGATTCCGACTCCGGCGCCGACCCCATAAGCGATTCCCATCGCGGCCGCGGCCCCGCCAGCCCGTAGGACCGCCCGCGATCGCGGCGCTTCGTCCATCATCTGGGCGTGATGCTTGACCTCTGGATCCCGACCGGAACGCCCCAGGGCCGGCGCACGGATCTTGGCGGCGCCGCGACGCTGCACGACTATCCGGCGTCCGGGCCGTGGCCGGAGCACCTCGGGCACGGCGACATGCTCGTCGCCGATCATGACGTTCGGGCTGCTCTGGAGGCCGCGTCGCGCCTGGACGGATTGCGCGTCATCCAGACGCTGTCGGCCGGCGTCGACCGCATCGTCGATGGGCTCCCGCCCGGCATCACCCTGTGCGATGCCAGCGGCGTCCACGACGTCGGCGTCGCCGAGTGGGTCGTCATGGCCATCCTTGCCTCGAATCGCCGGCTGCCGCAGCTGATCGATGCGCAGAGGGCGGCTGCGTGGCGCCGCGAGGGCTCGCGGGGCGACGATCTCGAGGACTCCAACGTGCTGATCCTCGGCTACGGGTCGATCGGGCGCGCCGTCGAGAATCGCCTGATCCCATTCGGCGTCGAGGTCGTCCGGGTCGCTCGCCACGAGCGCGATGGCGTCAACGAGCTGGCCGGTCTGCCCGCGCTCCTGCCCTCGGCCGACGTCCTGGTGATCCTCCTCCCGCTCACGACCGAGACACGGGGGCTCGTGGGCGCCAGTCTGCTGTCGCAACTCAAGCCGGGGGCGCTCGTCGTCAACGCGTCCCGTGGCGCCGTCGTCGACACACCCGCGCTTCTGGCGGCGCTGGCGGACGGACGGATTCGCGCCGCCCTCGATGTCACGGATCCGGAACCGCTGCCCGACGGCCACCCGCTCTGGTCGATGCCAGGCGTCCTGATCACGCCCCATGTCGCCGGCGACGTCAGTGGAGAGGAAGGCCGCGCCTGGGCGCTCGTCGCCGACCAGGTCGGCAGGCTGGCTCGAGGAGAGCCGCTCCGCAACGTCGTCGTCGACGGCTACTGAGCGAGCGAGTCCAGCACCTGGGCGAGCTCATTCGGGCGGGTCAGGAAGGGCGAGTGGGCCCCGCCCAGCTCGATTGCCTCCACGCCGAGTCGCTCTCGCGACGCTGCCCTGACCCAGTCGGGATTCAGCGCCCGATCGTCGCGGCAGACGATCGAGCGGCTCTCGACGTCCGGCCACGCCGTGAGCGGAGTGGTCTCGCTCAGGACGCGGTACGACTGGGGGCGCAACCGCTGCGTCGCCCATCGCGCGGCCGCCGCGGGCGCGTCGTGAAAGAACAGCTCGGTCGCCGTGTTCGGCCCGACCATCCATACGTCATTTCCCAAGTCGGTCCATTCCGCGGTCTTTGGCGGGACGCGGCCGTCGATGGCTTCGGTCGCGCGCTGGTCGTTGGCACTCTTGCCGGGCAACGGCAGGAAGGCTGCGAGGAAGACCATTCGGCGGATCGGTCGGAGTCCAGCCACGAGCGGAATGACGAGGCCAGCCATCGAGTGCCCGACGAGCATCGGTTCGCTGCCCGGTTCGATCGCCGCGGCCACCGACTTCGCATAGTCCGCGGCCCCGAGGCCCGGGTCGGAGATGGGCAGGTCGATCGTGGTCACGCGGTGACCCAACCGCTCGAGCTCTGGCCGCAGGAAGTCCCAGCACCAGGCCCCGTGGTAGGAACCGTGGACGAGGGCGATGTCCATGTGACTCCATGTTCCGCCGCTGACGACGGCGAGGCGGGCGTCCTCCGCAGAGAGCATAGTCCGCGAGGCACCGGGCGGTCGGCGCCTGCGGGCCTATACTGCCCGACCAGTGTCAAGACGATCTCTGCTCAGGCACCTCCTCGAGATCGTCGAGGTCATCGTTCTCACCCTCGCCATCTTCTTCGTCGTCCAGACGTTCGTGGCGCAGCCATACCAGATCCACCAGGGGTCGATGGAGACCACGCTGGAGCCAGATCAGTTCGTGCTCGTCGACAAGCTGACGCCGCGGTTCGACGCTTACAAGCGTGGCGACATCGTGGTCTTCGCGCCTCCGGAGTCGTGGGCCCGCGGTGGAACGCCCTTCATCAAGCGAGTCATCGGGCTGGCCGGCGACACCGTCGAGATCCGGGACGGCCGCGTGGTCGTGAACGGCACCGACCTTGTTGAGCCGTACGTCTTCCAGCTCGACGGACAGGCGCAGCCGACGACCGATCCACTCGAGCATGGGAGCTGGACCGTCCCGGTCGGGGAGCTGTTCCTGATGGGCGACCATCGAGCGGTGTCGGAGGATTCGCGGCTGTTCGGGACGGTCACGATCGACCATGTCATCGGACGGGCCTGGCTTCGCTACTGGCCGGTCGGCGTCTTTGGGGTGCTGTCCAGCCCGACGTACGAGGAGCTCCAACCGGCGGCGCCGTGAGGCCTGCGCGCGCCGGAGTCGCGCGCCGGACCCTCATCTCAGCCGAAGTCCTGACGCCCCTCGAAGCTCGCTTCTACGCCCGGCCGTGCCAGCTCATAGATGGCGAGGCGCTGACCGCCAGGCGCCCGGAAGGAACAGACGGGCCCCTGCGGGATCTCGAGGGTGTGGCCTCTGATCCAGCCCCGGGACTCGAGCTCGGTCGTGGCGTCGGCGAGGCTGGCGACGCGGTAGACGAGGATCGGCACGTCGCCCTCGACGTGATCGGCGAGGAGGAGCCGGGGCGGATCCGCGGTCAGCTCGATCATGGCGACTCGCGTCCCCATCGCGTCGATCGCGAATACGACGCGGCCGCCCAGGACGTCGCGGAACCAGGCCATATCCGCGGCAACATCGCGGCTCGGCATGTAGATGTAGTCGAGCCGCTCGAACGCCATCAGCCTGGCCTCACGGGCGACGGGCGCTCGGCCAGGTCCTCGGCCAGCAGCTCCATCAGCAGACCGTCGTGCCACGTCCCGTCCGGAAAGCGCTGGTATTTCCGAAGCCGGCCGACCGGGCGAAAGCCGACCTTCTCGTAGGCACGGATCGCCCGCTCGTTATCGGCAGCGGGATCGATCGTCAGGCGGTGATGGCCGTCGACCGCGACGAGGTGGCCGATGACCGCCCGGATCGCGTCAGGACCGAGGCCCTGGCCGTGGACCGTCGGGTCGAGGAAGAGATCGATGCTTGCGTGGCGGAATTCAGGCTCCGGCTCCTCGTGGGTCTGGATCGCGCCGACGAGCCGGCCATCGGCAACGATGGCGTAGACGACGTAGTTCGGCTCGTTGACGAGGAACTCGGCCTCGACGCGAGCCAGATCGTAGGCGGGCCACCAGCGGGCGACCTCGGGTGTCTCGAGGATTGCCGCGAGGCCGGCGGCGTCGTCCGGCCTGACCGGGCGGAGGGTAACGCGGTCACCGTGAATCTCCATGCCGCGCTGAGCCTAGCCGACCGCGGCCGTCGAGGCGATCCGGCCTTGCCCGGCTGCAGTGGACCGCGATGGGCGTCAGGACGCTGGTATCGGCCGACGGATTCCTCGCCTGAGTCGATTCGGCGAAAGCGATAGGCAACAGGCGATCAGCGCCCCTGAAACGGCGGCAAGGATCCAGAGGCTGGCTCCGAAGTTGCCGGTCGCGTCGCGGGCGGCACCGAGAACGATTGGCCCTGTCGACGAGAGGATGTAGCCACCGAGCAGCATGAGCGCCGCGACCGAGCCGACTCGGCCCGGGTCGTCGGTTACGTCGAGCGGCAACGTGAGGACGAGCGGGTACACCATCCCCAGGGCGAGTCCCAGGAGCACCACCCAGCCGTAGGCGAATTCCGGCAGGGCGATGATGCCGACGATGGCCACGGCGGCGACCACTGACGCGAAGACGAGCTGCGGACGACGCTCGCCGATGCGGTCGGCGACGAGCGGAATGCCGAGAGTCGTAGCCAGACCGACGGCGTTGAAGATCGCGACGAGCGATCCCGCTTCGATCGTCGACCAGCCGCGCTCGACAAAGACGTTCGGCAGCCACGCGACGGCCCCGTAGAACAGGATCGATTGGAGCCCGAACACGAGGACCAGCAGCCAGCCCGTCGCGCTGCGCCACGGAAGTCGGGTGGCGCGTGGCCTCGGCGCCTGCCCGTCTCGGTCTCCGGCGATGAGGAGCAGCCACGCCCCTATCGAGGCAATCGACGCGAGCGAGATGATCAGCAGAGACAGACGCCAGTTGCCGTTCACCGCGAGCGGGACGGCCAGCCCCGCCCCGAGGGTCGAGCCAGCGACGATCCCGCCGGCATAGGCTCCGGTTCCGAAAGCCGGGCGCGAGGCGACGCGCTCCGAGGCGACCATGGACGGAATCGCCCCGCCGATCCCGATCGCAACACCGATGCCGAGCGTCGCCAGCAGAACGAGCGGGTACTGCGGAACGACCGTCCGGAGCAGCCCGAAAGCGACGATGAGCCCGAGGCAGATGGCAAAGGCGGTACGTGGGCCGAGCCGGGCCGCGACGCGCGGTCCAACCGGCGCGAAGATCCCCATGCAGAGGACCGGGATCGTCGTCAGGAGGCCGGCCAGGCTCGCCGACAGTCCCAGATCGCTCCGGATCAGCGGCAACAGTGGGCCGATGGCGAGCAGTTGCGGCCGGAGAGCCACAGACGCAATGAAGAGGCCGGCCACAACCCTGAGCGGGACAGCGCCGGACGTTTGCACACGTTCTGACACGCGGCGCACGGTACCCGAACCGGCGGGACCCTTAGTCACCAGCCGTTGATCTGGCGTGCGTCGTGGAGGATGTTCCAGACGTCGACCTGGACCTGCCGCAGGGCGATCGCGTTCCGCATCGCGACATCCCCAAACCGGGCGCGAACCACCGCCGCGACCTGTTCGCCTCCACCCTGGCGGATCAGCGTGGCGAGATCCCACAACAGCGGACCCGAGCAGCAGTCCTCGAAATCGATCCAGACGACGCCGGTCTTCGTCACGAGTGAATTCCTGGGAAACGCATCGCCGTGCTGTGCCTGGATCTCGGGCGCGCTCGAGAGGAGGTCCTCAAGGAGGCTGTCGCGTCGACCACGGAGCTCGTCGGCCGCACCTGCGCCGATGACCTCGCGGTCGACACCGAACTGGATCGCGCGGAGGGCGGTCAGCGGGTCCGGGACGATGCCGCGCTCGTGATCGACGAACTGCCAGGCGCTCATCGCCCAGCCACCGACGATATGCGGGCCAGGCGGCACGAGATCGCTCGGCGGCATGACGGACGCGCCCACGCCCGCGAGGTACGAGATCAGCGAGACCTCGCGCTCCAGCCAAGGCAGCCCGTTGCCGCGGATGAGGGCCGTGAAGGTTGCGACCCGAAGGACGACCGGGGCCGGTGCCAGGTGGACGAGAAGATTGCTCCCGTCCTTGAGAACCGTCATTTCCCCATGGTCAAGACCATGGTCGGCGGCCAATTGCGCGGCAGCCTCGAGCGGTGTCAGGCCCAGGTCACCGCGGCGACGGTCACGGGCGCACCGACGCCCTTCACCGATGCCTCGCGTGAACCCGATGCGGCGACGTCACCGGCGTCGGCCAGCGTCTCGGCCGTCGCGAGGATCTCGCCGCCATTAGCGAGCGCCGCGACCCGCGCCGCAAGATGTACGCCGACGCCGCTGAAGTCATCGCCCCGCTGGTTTGCCTCGGCGCTGTGGAGGCCGATCCGGACCTCGATGTCCGTCCGGTGCGCCGCGATGGCACGCTGGATGGCGATCGCACAGTCGATCCCCTCGCGGGCCGTGTCAAAGGCAACGAAGAACCCGTCGCCCGTCGAGTTGACCACCTGTCCCCGACCTTTTTTGACCTGGGCCCGCAGCGTGTCGTCGTGCCAGCGCAGGAGACGCTCCCAAGCCTCGTCGCCGAGCGACTCGGCGAGGTTCGTCGATCCGACGATGTCGGTGAACATGAACGTCTTGCGCGTCGTCAGCGGCCCGGTTCGACGGTCCGCCGCTGCTCGCAACTCCTTCTCGGCGGCGGCCGCGTCAGGCTGGGCGCCAAGGCGCTGGAACTCGTCGCGCGCCGCCGAGAGCTCGAGATCGGCGGCCTCGTCGTCGGCGAGCACCCGGAGCGCCCGAGCGAGGAGGGCCCGTCCCTTGGCGATCTCGTACGGCGCCCCGACCTCGCGCCAGTCGCGGATCGCGCCGCGAAACTCGGTGGCGGCCCCGGCGGCGTCGCCCTCCGCGAGCAGTACGCGGCCCAGGGCCTGGCGGCGGCCCGCTTCGAGAGCAGGCGACTTGTACGTCTCGATGATCTGGCTCAGCTCCTCGGCCGCCCGACGGGCCAGCCCCACGTCCCCGGCAGCGATCGCGATCTCGACCTGGGCCGGCAGCAGCCGCACCCGCGCCCACTTGTCCCAGGTCTCGTCGCCGAGGGCCGAGTTGATCGCGGCGGCGGCACTCTTGACGTTGCCTTCAGCCAGCCGGATCAGGGCGAGTCCGGGCTGTGGCGTGCGGCCGAAACCGTTCGCCTGCCGGAAGGCCGACTCGGCTCCCTCGAAATCACCCTTGAGCCGGTGGATCTCACCGAGCGCGTATACCCCGTCGGCGAGAGGCATGTCCGCGTTGTAGCCCGCAAGCTCGTCGGCCGCCTGGCGAAGCTCCAGCTCGGCCCGATCCCACGCTCCGCCGATCGCCACGACCTCGGCCCGGTGGATTCGGCAGACACCCGGGAATCCGGCAACCGACTGGCGCTCGCACCACTGTTCGGTGGCTTCCGTCCACTCGCTCGCCCGCCGGTAATCGGTCAGGTCGCGACACGCGGCGATCATCCGGCAGCAGGCGATACCGGTCGCGATCGGCGACAGCTCGCCGTTCACGGCGGCCACCGATGCCTCTTCCATCATCGCGATGCCGTCCGATGTCGCGCCGGTGGCGATCCTGAGGGAGCCGAAGTTCGTCAGGGCGGCGGCCTGCAGATCCGGATGGCGGGCGGTGGTCGCGAGCTGGACGGCCTTCTCGGCCTGCGCGAGCGCCTCGTCGATATTTCCGGCCGATCGTGCCGCCTCGCTGCGACAGAGGGCGAGATACGCGTGAGCGTAGCTTTCCGGTTTGCCCTCGAGGAGCTTCTCTCCCCTGCGCAGCCAGGCCGAGGCGATCGAGATCCTGCCGGTCATGCCGTATTCGTGGGCGATGTCGAGAGCCAGATATGCGGCTCGAACCTGGTCCTCCTCGCCCTGGTATACCTTGAACGCTCGTTCCTTGAGTTCGATCCCGAGGGGTGCCTGTCCGGCGAAGAAGGCGGCCTGGGAGTAGGACTCCAGGTCGGCGCCCGCGAGGGAGAGTTCCCGGTCGGCACGCGAGAACAGATCGAAGGCCTCCCGCCAGGCATGGCCGGCGATGGCGACCCGTCCGGCCAGCAATGGATCGGCCGATGTGGACCCGGCTGGCGGGGCTGACTCAGTCATTGCCGTGATTGTGCCACCTGCGGGGGCGATGCCGCCGCCACAGCGAAAGTCACATGGAATTAGGCCGAGCCGTCCCCCGTGGCGTGAGGAATCGTGTGGTGCAGACCGCCGCCGTGGCCCTTCGCGGCCTGGCGCTCTTCCTCGGAGCCTTCACGATCGTCGGGCTTGTCGGCGAGCTGCGCGGGCGGACCAGCGACGTGAGCCTCTGGTGGATCGACCTGCGGGACCTCCTCGGCATCCTGCGGATCGCATTGCTCGCGTCGTTTGCCGGGCTCCTCGTCACGTGGGCCATCCGGGCAAGACCGGGCGTGATGCTGCGTCGGGTCACGGCCCTCGCATGTGCCATGTTTGCGCTCCTGGCCATTCGCGACACCGCGAGATTCATGGCGATCAGCGGGAGCGGGCTCGTTCATTCAACGCTGCCGGTGCCCTTCTCCCTGTTCGTGGCCGCGTTTCTCGCCGTCCTGGCGATCGGGACGCTGCGTGCACCGAGCCTCGATGGCGACGGACCCCTTCGGACGGGTCTCACGGTCCTCGGAAGCGTCGTCTCGTGGGGCCTGCTCTTTCCGCTGGCCCAGATGTTCTTCTTCGGCACGACCGACTACCGGCGCCCAGCCGACGCCGCGGTGATCTTCGGGGCTCGCGTCTACGCCAGCGGGGTCCCATCGCCGCTCTTGACCGATCGCATCAGGACCGGGGTGGAGCTCTATCGGGCAGGCCTGGTCCCGACCCTCGTGATGTCGGGCGGCGACGGCGCCGACGGCTTCAATGAGGCGATGGTCATGCGCGACGAGGCGATCGCCGCGGGTGTCAGTCCCGAGGCGATCCTCGTCGATCCGGCCGGCGTCTCGACCGAGGCGACCGTCGCGAACGCGATCGCGCTCCTCTCGGATTACAGCGTTCCTCCCCGCCTGATTGCCGTCAGCCAGGCCTATCACCTGCCGCGCGTCCAGCTCTCGTTCGCGACGGCCGGTATCGACGTCCTGACGGTTCCCGCCGCCGACCCGGAGCCGATCGGTGAGATGCCGCTGCTGGTCGCCCGCGAGGTGCCCGCATTCTGGGTCTACTACCTGCGCGTCTGCCTCGGCTGACCGTCAGAAGGTCGTTTCGGTCGAATGCGATCGGCCGTCCTCGATCGACGCATAGGTCTTGAGGATCACGTCGAGGACGTGGCGGGCATGCTCCGCGGTAAGGACCGGCTTCGACTCGCCGCGCAGGCAGGCGACGAAATGGCGAACGCCCGCTTCGACCACACCGACGTCATCGGTCGGGACCTCGACGTTCTCCAGCCAGGCCTCGAGCCCGAGTGGACTGTCATCGTCGAGATAGAGGCTGACCGGCGCATCCGCATCCCACGACTGTCCGCTGAAGCTGATCGTCGCCATCGGGAAGTGGACTTCGAGCCACGGGGCGCGTGTGGCCGGCGTGCCGAAGCTCGCGAGGACCTGACCGAGCGTCCCACTCGCGAACGCGAGGTTGACGAGGATGTGATCCGGTGTCGTGACCTCGATCGTCTGGCCGGTCAACTGCCCACCGCGAACCGTTCGCGTTGGCGACGAGATCGCGCCCATCGCCTGGACCCGGCTGACCGGCCCGAGCAGGGTCGTCAGCACGTGGAGCCGGTAAACGCCATGGTCGAAGAGTGGGCCGACACCCTCGCGTTAAAACGGTGTCGGATCGCCGGTGTACTCGCGCCAGGCAGCCGGCCCGGGGTCGGCATGATGGGTCACGACGAGGGTCGGCGACCCGAATCGCCCGGACGCGACGACGTCCACCAGCCACCGAACGCGATTCGTGACCGCCTCCCCGGGCGCAGACAGGAAGAGCCGCCCGTGCTCGGCGGCGGCCGCGATCAACCGGTCGGCATCGGTGAGGCTCCCAGCCAGCGGTTTCTCGGAGTAGAGGTGGAGGCCGGCGTCCAGGCACGTGAGGTTCACCCGGCCGTGGAGTGGCGCCGGCGTCAGGTCGATGGCGGCATCGACATCCCCGGCGGCAAGCATGTCCTCGAGCGCGAGGTGGGCCCGTACGCCCGGTGACCACCCGGCCACGGATGCCGCCGCCCGCTCGGCGGCGCCAGGTCGCGGGTCGACGAGCGCCGCAATGACGACCTTGTCGGCGAGGGCCTCGAGGGCCGGGAGATAATGCCGATCGGCCACGTCGCCGCAGCCGATGACCGCGATCCGGATCCGATCAGAGGACATGGACCGATCGTAGCGAACAGCGACTGGACGCGTCCCCCGATCACGGGCGGGAGAGCCGTGACTCTCCCGCCGGGTTCGCCCTAGGCGGCGAACTCGTCCTGTGGCTCCCCGATCTCGATCGGGTTATTGATCGGGTCCTTGCTCCACTCGAACCAGCCGCCGTCGTAGACCGCGATCCGGTCCCAGCCCATCAGGTAGGCATAGAACCATGTCTCGCTGGCCCGCCAGCCGGTGCCGCAGTAGAAGGCAACCCACTTGTCGCCCGTGATCTCGGCCTCAGCCCAATTTGCCGCGATCTCTGGATACGCGCGCATCGTGTTGTCGACATTGCGGTAGTGCTGCATGTGGCAGGCGTCCGTGCCGCAGTTGCCCCAGACGTCGCCCTTGATCCGACCCGCTGGGCCGATGTAGTTGTAGCCGCTGACGTTGCCGATGTGCTCGCGCCAGGTGCGGATGCTGACGAGGGCAGCGCCCTCCTGGTCCGAGATGATCTCCTTGGCCTCGTCGATGTCGACGATGACCTCGGGCCGGAGCGGGACCTGGACCCCGAAGCTTGCCACCGGTGTCGGCTCGCGGAGGACGGTCTCGAGCGGGTTGCCGGTCCGAACCCACCAGTCGTAGCCGCCATCGAGCAGGCGCACGTCGTCGACGCCTGCATAGCGCAGGATCATCAGCGCCCGCGTCGCCGCGATCTGGCCCGCTCGTCGCCCCGGCCACTTCTCGTTGGCATCACCTTCCGTGTCGCGCCCATAGACGACGACTGTCGTGTCGTGGGTGATACCGAGCGACCGCACGGCGGTCTCGAGGGCCTCCGGCGATCGGCGGTTCCAGTCGGCCGGATCCTCCAGCCAGTTGGTGTCGAGGTAGAGAGCCCCCGGGATGTGACCCTCGGCATACTCCTCCGGGACGCCGAAGTTCACGTGGAAGAGGACGAAGGGACCCTCCGGCGCCGCCTCGGGCCGTTCGCCGGCGAGAACCTGACGGAGCCAGTCGATGTGGACCAGGCGATCGTGCTTCGCCAGGCGCTCGATCGGCAGCTCGGAGTCGGCCGCCCAGGCCGGGTAGCCATCGCGAAGGACGTGGATGTTCGCGACGCCAAGCGCGGCGAGACTCGAGGCCACCGCGTCCGCATCGCCGTTGCCGGCGCCGTACACGACGACCCGGCCGCTCGCCAGGACGCCCTTCTCGTCGAGGATCCGCTGGATCTCAGGTGCGTCGACGCTTGTCAGCCAGGCGCCGGGGAACGAGACGGCGCCTGGAATGTGTCCACCGCGTGTCTCGCCGTCGAGGCGCCAGCCGTTGTAGGCGGCGAGCGGGCGAATGTCGACGATCGTCGTGTCGGAATCGGAGAGGAGGTCGCGGACCTCCGTGGTCGAGATCTGGTCGGTGGCCTCGTCCGAGACCAGGTGTGCGGTTGTCATTCGTAGCATCCCTTTGGCTATTGGTGGCGGCTCTGGGCCAAACAAAAACCCCTGCTCGGCAGGGGTACCAGGTCTGTGTCGGCGCGCGACTCGGTCAGTCGGCGCTCAGGTACACGGCCTGCCCTGCTCGGCAAGGGTGCTACAGCGACAGCCCCGGCTGGCGCGAATGACATTTCTCATCGTGCGGCATTCTTGCACATGGAAGTTCGACTGACAAGGTAGGAGTTTCGCGCGGCCTTTCCTGGGGTCGGCGTGGGATGATCCCGCCATGACCGACGAGCTCGACCCGCGCGAAGCCGAACGCCTCCGCCGGCGTGATCGCGAAGCGGATGCCGAGGGGCGCGACCTGATGCGGCCGGGCATGCGCAAGGTGTTCAAGCAGATCCAGGATGCGCAGGCGAAGGCCGCCGAGGAGCCTCCGAAACGCAAGCGCCGCGCGCCGCGGTGATCGCGCTCCCCGAGCTCGAGCCAGCCGCCATCCGGGCCGCCCACGGCTCGATCGATCGCGCCTTCGTCGGCTCGCCGCAGTTCGTTCACGAGGGGCTGTCCGCCAGGCTCGGCGTTCCCGTCATCGTCAAGGTCGAGACGGTCAACCCGATCCGTTCGTTCAAGGGCCGTGGCACATGGATCGTCGTCCGCGCACTTGCCGCGGAAGGTCGGATCCGGCCGGATCGGGCGGTCGTCTGCGCCTCGGCAGGCAACTTCGGCCAGGGTGTCGCCTATGCCGCGCGGGCCGCCGGCGTTCCTGCAGTCGTCTTCGCCTCCGTCCATGCCAATCACGCGAAGATCGTGCGGATGCGTGCGCTGGGCGCCGAGGTCATCGAGATTGGCGAGGACTTCGACCAGGCACGCGGCGCGTCGGAGGCGTATGCGCGCGAACATGACGGGGAGCTCCTCGTCGATGGCGACGATCCCCGTATCTCGACCGGCGCCGCAACGCTTGCGCTCGAGGTGACCCAAGCGGTTGAGGCAGGGGCGCTCCCCTCTCCCGCCGTTGCCTCGGTTCCCGTCGGCAACGGCGCGCTCATCAACGGCGTCGGTTCATGGCTGCGGGTCGCGGCACCGGGCTGCCGCGTCGTCGGGGTCCAGGCGATGGCCGCCCCGGCGATGACGATGAGCTGGCGGGCGGCCCGTCCGATCGACACCGACGCCGCGACTACCTACGCCGACGGGATCGCGTCACGAGTGGCCATCCCGCGGGCGGTAGGGCTGATGGCAGGCCGGGTCGACGACATGCTGCTCGTGACCGACGATGACCTGCGGGCCGCGCAAGCCGAGCTCACCGCGGAGCTCGGGATCACGGTCGAAGGGGCCGCCGCCGCGTCGTGGGCGGGACTCCTGGCCGGACCGAGACTGGACGGGGCGGCGCTGCTGATCGTCACCGGCAGCAACGTCTGAGCGCGCGGCGGATCGTCCCGGGTCGGACCGGT
>DATHGS010000425.1:0-3310 GCA_035490155.1 Candidatus Methylomirabilota bacterium
GAGGTCAGGGCGGAGGCACGGTGCGAGCAGCTCTCTCGCTCAGGCACCGGCTTCAAACAGAACATCTGTGCTGGCGCGCCCGACAGGATTCGAACCTGCGACCTTCGGCTCCGGAGGCCGACGCTCTATCCACTGAGCTACAGGCGCGCGAGGCCCCGATGATACCTGTCGAAGATTGGACGCGACTTCGATCCTCGACCCCGTCTATCCCAGGTGCAGCCTGGAGCGAGTCTCAGTCCTTGGCACTCAGGACCTCGCGCAGCGTGGCGGCGAAGGCGTCGGGTTCGCCTCTCTGGCCGTACTCGCCGCCAAGGAATCCGCCGTGACCGCTGGGGAAGGTGACGGGCGTCGTCCCGAGCCGTTCGGCCACGGCCTCCGCGCCACGATGGGCCATCTCGCGCTCGGATTCGGCTCCCGCGGCCAGGACGATGCGGGTCGACGCCGCGCTGAGCGCCTCAAAGTCTGGCTGATAGTGGGTGCACGAGACCATGTTCTGGGCGAGGAGCGGGTCGGTCCGTGAGCCGTCATCCTCGGTCGGCAGCCCGAACATGGCAGGATCCGGAGCGGGCTGGTCAACGTAGTCGGCCGGGATCTCGCCCTTGTAACTCACGAGGGCGATGAACTTGGCCATCGCCGGTCCGAAGCCGCGACGCTTGTATGTCTCGTTGACGTCCTCGGCCGCGGCCAGCGCCGGCTCGCGGTCCGGGAGCACCTGGGCGGTCGGCGGCTCATGGGCGACGAGAACCCGGACCTGCTCGGGATGATGGGCGACGAGGGCGAGTGCGTTCACGGCCCCGCCGCTGCTGGCAAAGAGATCCACCGGACCGACGCCCAGGTCGGAGATCACCCGGTGCAGGTCGTCGGCGTGCTGATCGGGCGTTGACTCGGTGGTGTCGTCGGCCTTTCGACTGCGCTCCACGCCGCGGGGGTCGTAGGTCACGACGGTCCGGTCCGGGAAATGACCGGCCAGGGTGCCGAATCCGCCGGCGCCCATTGGCGACCCGATCATGAGCAGAACTGGCGCCGTGCTGGAGCCGTTGCCCCGGACGTCGTAGGTCAGCAGGGCACCCGGGACATCGAGGGTATGGGTGATCGGGTCGGTCATGGTTCTGCTCCTTGAGGCTGGTCCTCTTGTTTGTCACTTGGACTGGCGGCGATGGCAAAACTCATCGGCCGATCGTCCTTTGCTCGACATCGCGCGCCCGGAGCGGGCGAGATGATACCCGCCGTCCTTCCGCGAGCGTCCGTCGTCAGCTCGCGAGTTTCTTGTAGCGGATGCGGTGCGGCTGGTCGGCCGCGACGCCCAGTTCCTTGTGCCGAAATGCCTCGTAGTCGCTGACGTTGCCCTCGAACCAGCGCACCTGACTGTCGCCCTCGAACGCCAGGGTGTGAGTGGCGAGCCTGTCCAGGAACCAGCGGTCGTGGCTGATGACGACGACGCAGCCCGGGAAGGACTCAAGGCCGGCCTCGAGCGCGCGCAGCGTGTCGACGTCGAGGTCGTTCGTGGGCTCGTCGAGAAGCAGGACGTTGCCGCCGGACTGGAGCAGCTTGGCCAGGTGGACCCGGTTCCGCTCCCCACCGGATAGTGAGCCGACAAGCTTCTGCTGGTCGGTTCCGCGGAAGTTGAAGCTGGAGACGTACGCGCGCGCCGGCACCTCGCGATTGCCGACCTTCACGACCTCGACGCCCTGGGTGATTTCCTGGAACACGGTCCTGTCGGCCTGGAGATCCTCGCGGCTCTGATCGACATAGCTGAGCTGCACCGTGTCGCCGATCTGGATGGCTCCTCCGTCGGGGGCTTCCTGGCCGACCAGCATCCGAAAGAGCGTCGTCTTGCCGGCGCCGTTGGGGCCGATGATGCCGACGATCCCGGCCCGCGGCAGCGAGAACGTCAGGTCCTCGATCAGCAATCGATCGCCGTAGCCCTTGCGGAGGTCCTTCACCTCGATGACGGTGTCGCCGAGGCGGGGACCGGGCGGGATCGCGATCTCGAGCTCGCGGGCCTGGTCCCTGGCCTCGTTCGCCTCCGCGAGGAGCCGCTCGTAGGCGGACAGGCGCGCCTTGCCCTTGGCCTGTCGCGCCTTTGCGCCCATCCGGACCCACTCGAGCTCGCGGGCCAACGTCCGCTGCCGGGCGTCGACGGCCTTTGACTCCCCCGCCATCCGCGCGAGCTTCTGCTCGAGCCAGCTCGAGTAATTGCCCGAGAACGGGATCCCTCGACCGCGATCGAGCTCCAGGATCCATTTCGCGACGTTGTCGAGGAAGTAGCGGTCGTGGGTGATCGCGACGACGGTGCCCGCGTACTCGCCGAGGAATCGCTCCAGCCACTCGACCGACTCGGCGTCGAGGTGGTTGGTCGGCTCGTCGAGCAGGAGGAGGTCCGGGTGCTGGAGCAACAATCGGCAGAGCGCCACGCGACGCTTCTCACCGCCGGAGAGTGTGCTCACGTCGGCGTCGTCTGGTGGGCAGCGCAGGGCGTCCATCGCGATGTCGACGTTGCGTTCGAGGTTCCACGCGTCGGCGGCGTTGATCCGGTCCTCGAGGGCGGACTGCTCGGCGCCGACGGCCTCGTAGTCGGCGTCGGGGTCGGACCACTTGGCCATCACGGCGTTGTACTGCTCGATCAGGCCGTGGACTTCGCGGACGCCATCGAGGACGTTGCCCTTGACGTCCTTGCCCGGGTCGAGCTGCGGTTCCTGGCTCAGATAGCCGACCGTGAAGCCAGGGGTGAGGCGGGCTTCGCCGGTGAAGCCATCGTCCAGCCCGGCCATGATTCGCAGAAGGCTCGATTTGCCGGCTCCGTTCGGGCCGATGACACCGATCTTGGCGCCCGGATAGAACGAGATCGAGATGTCCTCGAGCACCGTCCGATTCGGCGGGTAGTTCCGGGCGAGCTTGTACGAGGTGTAGATGAATTCGGGTGGCATCGCCGATCTAGAGTACCGTCGGGATCATGGAGGCAACGCCGAGACTTCGGCTGGCTACCCTCCGACGACGGTCATTGAGGACAACCTCCAGATCCCGATGCCCGACGGCACGAGCATCGAGGGCGCCAGCACGCAGAAGGCCGATCGACTGACCCGACCGCGCCCGGCCACGGCCGGGCGCGGTCGGATCCCGATCACCAGGCCGATGGCGCTGGGGGCGGCACCACCGGGGGGCGGTCGTCACATGTGATCGTGTTCGGCAGCTCCCACGAAGCGAGCCACGGGCCGGTTGTCCCGCCACCGTCGTTGCCGCCGAGGTCGGTCAACGAGAACTCCGATCCCGCGGCGGTGAAGTGGAACGAGCCGCAGTTATTGACCCCGAC
>DATHGS010000426.1:0-2055 GCA_035490155.1 Candidatus Methylomirabilota bacterium
GGGAGGAGCCGGACGAGGCTCGAACGGAGGCGGCGGAGTGTCACGTGGTCCTCGTCTGGTTGCCTAGCGAACCGGGTCGTAGCCGCCGGGGTGACCCGGGTGACAGCGCGCGATCCGACGCATCCCCATCCAGCTGCCGCGGAGGAGGCCGTACTTGTCGATTGCCTGCTCCGTGTAGCGCGAGCAGGACGGCTCGTAGCGGCAGCTCGACGGGAGCCAGGCAAAGAGGATCCGGTAGAGCCGGATGAGGCCGATCCCGATCCGCTTCACGAGCTCGCCTGACCTCCCACCACGCCTCCTCGCTGGAGGATCCGCCGCAACGTCTCGACCAGGCTCCGGTAGTCGGTCTCGACGATCGCCGGACGGGCGATGATCAGGACGTCCCAGCCGGGCTGGAACGAGGGCGCCATCGCCCTGAGCCCCTCGCGAAGCCGGCGCCGGACGCGATTGCGGACCACGGCACCGCCCAGCTTTCGACCTGTCGCCAGGCCGAACCGGGTCGTCTCGAGGTCCGTCCGCAAGAACCGAGCGGTGAGGAGGGGGTGGGACCGGACGGTCCCGGCCTGCAGCGCCGCGAACTCCTGCGGACGGGAGAGCATCACGAGCCGCGGCGGATGCGTGCCGCGCTCGCTCGTCAGGCCGTCAGTCGCTTTCGACCGCGTGCCCGACGGGCGGCAACGATGCGACGCCCGCCGGGCGTCCTCATCCGGGCGCGAAAGCCGTGCTCCTTCGCGCGATGCCGCTTCTTGGGCTGGTAGGTCTGCTTCATCGGGACTGTGCGCGATCCTCTCCGCTGGGCCCCGGGTCGACATCCGACCCCGAAAGGCACACGAACGCGCCAAGCGCCACAGGAGCGCGTCGGCGCGTTCGTCGTCCGGCGGATGATATGACGGGCTCTCCGAGGGTGTCAAACGACGGACGGCCTTGTCGGGCGCGCCCGGATCGGGGTTATCGGGCGACTCCGATGGGATACTCCCCGGGAGTATGCCGGAATCGCCTTGCGACTCGCATCTGGCCGGTGCTATCCTCACCGGGCCCTCGGCGCCGGGACGTTCGCGGGTCAGCCCCGTTTCCTGTTGCGGGATGGATCCTGGAGCGTCGTCCGGCCTTGCCGACGACCCTTTCGGGTCCGTCTGCTCCGACCTCGGCGAACCTGGCTTCGGCTTTCACGTACGGCCGAATTCGTTCTTCCATCACCCCGGAATCAGGACACCATCGATCGTATGGATGCCAAGCAGGTCTGGCGCGCCGCGCTCGGCGAGCTGCAAGTGTCGTTGTCGCCCGCGAACTTCGAGACGTGGCTGCGCGATACGCAGCTCATCGACGTCGACGAGCAGCGCTTCCGGATCGCGGTGCCCAACGGGTTCGCCAAGGACTGGCTCGAGAATCGCTACCGGTCGCTGATCAGCCAGACGCTGGCCCGGATCGTCGGCTACAGCGTCCAGGTCGAGTTCGCGATCACCTCGGTCGAGGCCCCGCCGGTCGAAGATGCCCCGGCCGGTCCGACGGCGCCAACACCCCAAGTCCGGCTCGAGCCGGGTCGTGTCGGCGGCGAGGGCGGCAGCGCCAACTTGAACCCGCGCTACACCTTCGCCAACTTCATCGTCGGCTCGGCCAACCGCCTCGCCCACGCCGCGAGCCTGTCGGTCGCCGAACGACCGGGCCATGCCTACAACCCGCTGTTCCTGTACGGCGGGGTCGGCCTCGGCAAGACCCACCTGATGCATGCCATCGGCAGCCAGGTGGCCGCCAAGTTCCCGCGCAAGCGAATCGTCTACGCCACGAGCGAGAAGTTCACCAACGAGTTCATCACCTCGATCCAGCAGGGCAAGATCGACGAATTCCGGGCCCGCTATCGACGGATTGACGTGCTCCTGATCGACGACATCCAGTTCATCGCCGACAAGGAACGGACCCAGGAAGAGTTCTTCCACACGTTCAATGCGATCCACGAGGACGGCAAGCAGATCGTCCTGAGCTCGGATCGGCCGCCGAAGGCGATCCTGACCCTCGAGGAACGGCTACGCAGCCGGTTCGAGTGGGGCCTCATCGCGG
>DATHGS010000427.1:0-5168 GCA_035490155.1 Candidatus Methylomirabilota bacterium
CTTGCGGCGGCCCGCACCGCCGTGCTGGCCACGATCGACGACGGAGGGGTGCCGCGCCTCGTTCCGATCTGCTTTGTCGTCGCGGAGTCGCCCCGCCTGGTGGTCCACTCACCACTCGACGAGAAGCCGAAGCGGGTCACCGATCCGCACGATCTCCAGCGTGTTCGCGACATCGTCGCGCGACCTGAGGTCGCGCTGCTGATCGATCGCTGGTCCGAAGATTGGAGCCGACTCGGCTGGCTTCGCCTGCGCGGGATTGCCGAGCTGGTCGAGCCGGATGTTGCCGCAGCCGCCGGCGAGCATTGGGGCGCCGTCGCCGCCCTGCGTCGGAAATACCCCCAGTACGAAACCCATCGGCTCGAGGAGCGACCCCTGATCCGGATCGTCATCGAGCGCAGCCGGAGCTGGGGCAACCTCAGCGAAGGCTAGCGTCGCGCCGCGGAAAAGACGGTCGGATGACGACTGCAGCGCACACTCGGCCCGACGAGACCGTTCGGGCTCGACCTTGGCCGCAGAGCCAGGGAGGGAACCTTGCAGAGGCCCATTGCCGCGGCGCTTGTGGCTGTTCTCATGACGCTGTCCGCGTGCACGACTCCCGCGCCCTCGTCGTCGACCGAACCCGGTGGGGCCACCGCTCCAGCCTCGACTCCTTCCGGGACGGCGAGTCCTCCGAGCCCGGGCGCCAGCCCGAGCGCCGCGGCCTTGGTGGCGAGATTGGTCTCCGGCGACGCGTTGCCCGCGTGTGCGCCGACGGCGCCGACGGCCTCCGCCACGGTCACGTTTGTCGCCTCCGGTCATGCCTGGGCGCTCGACCCGAGCGGCGCGAACCTGACGTGTCTGTTCGCCGTCACGGATCCGGGACCATTCGAATGGGGTCCCTTGGGCGATCGAGTGCTCCTGGGCGGGCTGGAGGTGAAGGGCGTGGCCGGCGGGCCCAATCTCGCGGCGAGCGACAAGACTTTCGCCGCGATCACGTGGAGCCGGCCGACCGGGAAGTCGATCGTGTACGCGCCGACCGCCGACACCAGCCTGGAGAAGGTGCTCATCGATGGGACCCGCCAGCACGTGACACCGCTCGAGTCGTCGAGGTATCTGAGCGTCACGTACCACCCGTCGGGCGAGGCCTATGCCTTCGCCGTGGAACGAGAAGACGGCCAGTCGATCTGGATGTCGACGAACACGGGCAAGACCCCCGTGCGGCTGGTGTTCTCGACTGAAGGCACAAAGTTCGGGGCCATCGCTTTCGAGGCGGACGGCAAGCACCTGCTGTACGCCGCGCAGCACGCCGACAACCACGCGGAGTTGCACCGGATCGCGGTGACCGACACGACGAAGGCGCCGGTGGCATGGGACGGGCCGGTCGGGCCGATGATCCTGGACATCCACCCTGGGCTCACGAGCGGGACATTTGCCTGGACGACCGGCGCCGCGTCCTGCGCGGACAGCATCGCGATGGCGCAGACGCCGGCGGGGACCGTGCGCGCCCTCCCCGATGAGGCCCGTCCGACCCGGGCCGTTGGATGGCTTGGCGCGACGCAGCTCCTTGTTGCGACGGGTGGATGCGATGAATCCCTCGACCTCTCCGCTGTCGACGTCGCCACCGGCGCAGTCGTGCCGCTCGTGTCGGGAGTTGCGGTCGCGGCCGTTCGGACTCCTGTACCGACACCCCCGGCTCCGCTGCCAAAACCAGTGACCGCCCTCGGCGAAGGCTTCAGCTGATTAGCGCGACACAGACGGCCGGTCGGCCGCCAAGATCATCGCCGAAGGCTAGCGGTCGAGGAAGATGGCGCCCGCCATCGGTCGGAGGCAGTGGGTCGAACTCATCGCCGCGTGGTATCCGCCGGCATTGAGGATCGCGACGATGTCGCCTTCGGCCACCGGTTGGAGCGGATAGTCCTCGGCGAACACGTCGCCCGCCTCGTTGATATGCCCGGCCACCGTGACGATCTCGGTTCGCGGCGCGTCGGCCGATCGGCAGACGACGATCTCCTGGGCGTAGCGGTAGATGAAATACGAGCAGTTGACGTTCCACCCGAGATCGAGCCCGACGAAGCGCGTCCCGCCTCGATCCTCCACGGTCACGACCTCGCCGAGAAGGATCGCGGTGTCCTTGGCGATATAGTCCCCGGGCTCGCAGCCGACGGCGACACCGAGCGGGCCGAGGTGTCGGGCAATGACCGCGGCATAGGCATCGAGATCAACAGGTCGCTCGGCCGACCGGGCGGGCACGCCGAGCCCACCACCGACGTTCACTTCGGTGATCGGATGACCGTCGGCTGCGAGGCCGGCCGTGATCGTCGCAACCCGGGCGAGCGCGGTTTCGAACGCGGCCAGGCCGTCCTCGCCGAGCCAGCCCGAGCCCGCGTGGAAGTGGATCGTGTCGATCGCGAGGTCGTGTCGGGCGGCAGCCGCCACCGCCTCGGGAATCCGGTCCTCGTAGATGCCGAACTTCGTCGGGCGCTCGCCGCTGTAGGCGAGGCCCGGGTGATAGCCCGCCCCCGCACCGGGATTGATCCGCAGCCCGATCGTCCGCCCGGGCGCGCGCCGGCCGAGTCGCTCGACCTGGCTGATCGCGTCGAGGTTGATGTGGATAGGCGCGGCGAGCAGGACGTCAAGATCCCGCTCCGAGACGTTCGTGCCGGTGAAACTGATCTCGTCGGGGGCCCAGCCGCATTCGAGAGCACGCGTCACCTCGCCCGGCGAGCAGGCATCGATCCCGACGAGGCCGCGCAGAACCTCCAGCACGCGCGGGTCCGGATGGGCCTTGAGCGCGAACCGCAGCCGATGGCGGATGCCGGCGCGGTCGAGCGCCGCGGCGAGCCGGCGGGCGTTCTCGGCGAACCTCTGCCGGTCGTAGACGAAGAGCGGCGTCCCGTGTCGGCGCGCCAGCGATTCGGCGTCCTCGCCGGCAATCGTCAGCCGGTCGTCACGAGCCTCCAGCCCGGGACGGACCCACCACGGCGCGGACGTCAGGACCATCCGCGGAGGGTAACGCGGATGGGTGGCTCGTCAGCTGGCGGTCGCGTTGTGCGGGTGCGCGTGCGGTTCGGATGCCTGCGAGCGACGAGACGAGCCGGAACCTGGCGTCCAGCGATCGGGGCCCTCGACGATCTCGACCCCGAGCGACTCCAGCATCCGACGTGACGCGATCGCCACGTCGGCAATGGCGGCGTCGAAGGCCTGGGCGTTCTGATTCGACGGAACGCGGTACCCGCTTACCTTGCGGACGAACTGGCGGGCGGCGGCCTCGATCTCGCCGGTGGTGGTCTCGGTTTCGCGACGACGGAGGGGTTTGATGCTGCGGCACATGGCGGCAGGGTAGCGCGTCACGGCGCTCCCGGCTTCCGCGCTAGGGCAGCTTCCAGTAGATGGTGCCCGTGTAGCAGTGGCCGAGGGCGGCGCATGTGCCCGCAGTCAGGTCCCACTGCCGACCGCTTACGTACGGTCCGCGATCGACGACCGGAACCGTGATCGTCCGACCGTTGGCGGGGTTGCGGAAGGTGACCCGTGTGCCGCATGGCAGGGTGCGATGGGCGACGCCGAGCAGCGACTGGGTCATCGCCAGGCCGCAGGCCGTTCGCTTGCCGTAGAAGCCCGGGCCGTACCAGCTGATGTTCCCGTCGAAGCGCCAGGTGGGCACGACAACGACGCCACGGGGAGACTCAGGCTGAGCGATCGAATCGGCCGGACGGGCCGCGGGTGCAGGCAATGAGTCCGGGTCGAGAAGGACCGTGGAAGAGTTCAGCGCACCGTCGGAACGGTACGCCGGGTCGGGGGCGGGAATCGTCGTCTCCGTTCCGCTGACCGACGCAACCTCAACCCCCCGGAAGAGATTCGGATCGATCACGTAGCCTGGGCTAGCGCCCTGGGATCCAGCTGACCCTGGAACGGCGACCGCGGCGAGCATGGAGATGAGCACCATCCTCGCGACGACTCTGGGGCGTCGCACGTTGCGGCGAACCTTAGCAGGGGCGACCGATTTCGGCCGATCCCGACCTGGCCGGCGAATCTCGCATTCGCGTGACAGACTGGCAGCGATGCCCTCTCGAACCTTCCGGCTCGACGCCCCGCTGGACCTTCGGCTGACCCTCGGACCGCTGGTTCGAGGGACCGGCGACCCGGCGATGCGGCTCACTCCCGGCAGGGCCCTCCGAGCCACGAGAACGGCCGCCGGCCCGGCCACGATCGAGCTCGTCGTCGCCGGCGCAGAGCTCCGCGCGGAGTCCTGGGGGCAAGGGGCCGAAGCGGCGATTGACGGTGCCGCGGCGCTCGCCGGCCTCGAGGATGACCGCGCCGACTTCGAGCCCGGGCGCGGGCTCATCGGCGAGCTCGATCGACGACTTCGAGGTCTTCGAATCGGCCGGACGGGGGCGGTCCTGGAGGCGCTCGTTCCGGCCATCCTCGAGCAGAAGGTGGTGGGAATCGAAGCCCGCCGCGCCTACCGCGGCATCATCGCCCGCTGGGGGGAAACGGCGCCTGGACCCTTCGGGCTTCGACTCTTGCCGCCTCCGGAGATCCTCGCCGCGATCCCGTATCACGAGCTCCATCCGCTGGGTGTCGAGCGGCGACGAGCCGATCTCATCCGGGCCGTTGGGGCGCGGGCAACCCGCCTCGAGGAGGTCGTAACGCTACCGCGCGAGGATGGGTATCGCCGGCTTCGGGCGCTCCCCGGGATCGGCCCGTGGACGGCGGCCGAGGTCGCCTTGCGGGCGCTCGGCGACCCGGATGCCGTGAGCGTCGGCGACTTTCACCTGCCGAACCTCGTCTCGTTCGCCCTCGCCGGAGAGCCGCGTGGCACCGACGCCCGAATGCTCGAGCTGCTGGAGCCCTATCGCGGTCAACGCGGTCGGGTGATTCGGCTGCTTGAAGCGAGCGGCATCTGGCCGCCGGCTCGGGGCCCGCGCTGCCCGATCCGCTCCATCGCGGCGATCTGATGGGCTCAGGTGAGCGAGTCGGGGCGGATGAGGCCGCGCGCACGCGGCATCGGTCGAACCCCGGTTGTTGTGCGCAGTCCCGACTGGACCGGGGCGGCAGCCCGCTCGAGCTCGGCGTCGTAACGGAAGGCGACGTAGCGGATCCCGCTCCCATCGCCGACCCCCGCGCTGCGGCCCTGCCCAGCGACGGCCGGCCCAACGAGGAAATTGACGTCATCGCCGTCGATCCCGGAG
>DATHGS010000428.1:0-3339 GCA_035490155.1 Candidatus Methylomirabilota bacterium
CGCCTCGGGATCCCAGACAAGGTCGACACCGAACGGCCGATGGATCTCGGAACGGACCCGGCCGATCACCGCCACATCGGTGTTGTAGCGGCGCACGGCTTCGACTGCGCTCGCACCGACACAGGTCAGCTCGTCCTGGCGAACCATCCCGCCGGCGATGATGACCCGGATTCGGCGCGTCCCGAGCAGGCTTGCGACGGCCAGCGACGGTGTGATGACGGTGAGGTCGTCACGGGGTGGCAGGAGCCGGGCGAACTGCTCGATCGTCGTGCCGATACCGACGAACATCACCCGCACGTCGCCGATGTGCTTGACCGCCTCGAGCCCGATCGCCCGTTTCTCCGCGGCATGCTGGAGGACGCGCGCGTTGACACCGACCTCGAATGCGCGGACGAGATGCGTCGTCGCCCCACCGTAGGTGCGTCGGACGAAGCCGTCCCGCTCCAGCCGCCGCAGGTCGCGCCGAATGGTCATCTCCGAGACGTCGAAGTCGCGAGCCAGGGCGCCGACCTCGATCGACTGGTCCTCGGCCACACGCTCCAGGATCTTGAGGCGTCGCTCGACAGCCAACACGTACCTGTTTCCCGTGAAGTGGTTCGATCATGACCAAACGGACAATCGAGATGACCGAAACCTTGACATTCGATGTTCGATTGTGTTCCACTCTGCCCGTCTCGCGTGGGGGTTGTCAAGGTCCGATTCTTCATCGGCAGGAGCGGAGTGACCCCGTGACGAATGTGAGCAGGCTGTTCGTACGGAACAGCACCGGCCTGGTCCGCGAGGCGTCTGCGCTCGACGCCACGATCTTCAACGCGGCGATCTCGGCGCCGGTCGGATCGACCCTCGCGTACTCGATCTTCTTCACGCTCGTGGCCTTCCCGGGGGCCGACGTGCCGAGCGTCCTGCTCCTGACCGTGATCCTCAACGTCCCGGTCCTGATCATGTTCGCGCTGCTGGCTGCGAGCATGCCGCGGGTCGGCGGCGATTACGTCTGGGTGAGCCGAATCCTGTGGCCGCCGCTCGGCCTCATATCCAATACGGCGATGATCTTCGGCGGTCTTGCAGGGGCCGCATTCTTCGCGAAGTTCTTCTCGGTGTTCGCGCTGGGACCTGTCCTCGTCGCCCTCGGGACCCTGACCGGCAACGCGACATTATCGAGCTGGGGCGGTTCCTTCACGACCGACCAGACATGGATCCTCGTGGCCTCACTGGCGATCGTGGTGCTCCAGACCGTCATCCTCATTCGTGGCGCGAAGGCGACGTTCCGCTGGCAGAACGGCTTCTTCATTATCGCCATGGCGGGGACGCTCGTGGCGTTCCTCGTCCTGCTCATCGGCAACAGCGCGGACTTCATCAGCCACTTCAACTCGCTCAACCAGTCGTTCGGCGGCGGCACCGCGGACGACGTGATCGCAGCGGCCAACGCCCAGGGTGCCGCGCCGGACTTCGGAAACCTCAGCGCGACCCTCCCGACGATGTTTGCGATCCAGGGCTTCATGATGTGGAACTTCTGGTCGGTCTACATGTCCGGCGAGCTCAAGAGCGCCTCGAATCGCGGTCGCCAGCTGAGCATCATGTTCGGCGCCCTCTTCTGGGACGGGATCCTCCTGATCCTCGGCGCCGTTCTCCTCTTCCGCCTCGTCGGGTACAACTTCGTGTTCGCATTGAACACGGCCCCCAATGCCGCCTATGCGATCCCGAGCGGCCCCTTCTATCACTTCCTCGCGGCCCTCGTGTTCAACAACCCGCTGCTCACGCTCATCATCGTCGGCTCGTTCCTGTTCTGGAGCCTGCCGTCGATGATCGCGAACACGTTCATGCCCATTCGCTCGTTCTTCGCCTGGTCGTTCGACCGGCTGATGCCGGAGAAGCTGTCCGAGGTCGACGAACGGTTCCACTCGCCGATCCCGGCGATCCTGCTTGCGAACGTGATCATCGCCGCGCTGCTCATCTGGAGCGTGTACTCGAGCCAATTCCAGATCCTGCTCGGCCTGATCGTCGAGGCGGGCATCCTCGCCGTGATCATCGTGGCGGTGGCGGCGATCGCATTTCCGACCCGCCGGCCCGACCTCTACAGGGCCTCGCCGGCGAACGTCTCAGTTCTCGGTATCCCGGTCCTGTACATCACCGGCGTGCTCTCGATCATCATCTTCCTGGTCATGCTCGTGATCTCCACCCAGTTCCCCGGGCTCGTCATGGCCGGCGACCCGAACAACTGGTGGTGGATCCCCGCCTTCTTCGCGGCGATGATCATCATCGGCCTCGCGATTTACTACGTGCCGCGCTTCCTTCGTGCCCGCGAGGGAGTCGACGTAAGCCTCGTCTACCGCGAGCTGCCCCCGGAGTGAGCGATCGCTCCCCAGCGTCACGAGGCGGCCGGCGCTCACCCGTCGGCCGCCTCATCATGTGGCCGACAACATGGAAATCAGCATGAGCACATGAACGACGACCCGTCGGGTGCCGCGGCCGATATTCGCGACGAGAGCGTTCGGCTGACCGCCGCCGCCGCCCGTGCCGGCGTGCCCCTCAAGCTGTTCGGTGGCATTGCCGTCTGGCTCACCTGCCCGAGCGTTCGCGACGGCCCGTTCGCCCGGCAGTACGCCGATATGGACTTCGCAGTAACTGCATCGGCCTCCAAGAAGGCGAGGTCGTTCCTCGAGGCGGAGGGATACATCGGTGACCAGTTCTTCAACCGCCTCCACGGCGCCACGCGGCTCTACTACAGCGCACCCGACGGCGGCTGGAGCGTCGACATCATCGTCGACCAGCTGGTGATGTCGCATCGTCTCGACCTCCGGACGAGGCTCGCCGGTCCCGGCCCGACCATCCCGCTCGCGGACCTGCTCTTGACCAAGCTCCAGGTCTGGGAGATCACCCGGAAAGACCTCGGCGACGCCCTCTGCCTGCTCGCGGATCACCCGCTCGTCGAGGACGGTGCCCAGGGCGCGGTGGACGGATCCGTCGAAGCGATCGGTCTCGACCGCATCCGGCGGGTTCTGTCTGCCGATTGGGGCTTCTGCCACACGGTCGAGCGGAACCTGGGCAAGGTCCTCGAGCTGGCAGCTGAAAAGCCGCTGCCCGGCGCCCCGTTCAACGCTCCCGCCCAGGTTGAGCGACTACGTCAGGTCATCGACGAAGCCCCGAAGAGCGTCGGTTGGCGGGCCCGCTCCCGTGTCGGCGAAAAGGTCCGCTGGTATGAGACGCCAGAGGAGGTCCGTCACTGACGGCGACGAGGATGCCAACCTGACTAGGATTGGCAGCGTGGCACAGGTACCAACCCGTCGGCCGAAGGTCGAGCCGCTGGCGGACCGTCTCCTCGCCCGAGGCCCTGGCGACCCG
>DATHGS010000429.1:0-3012 GCA_035490155.1 Candidatus Methylomirabilota bacterium
CGACACGAACGGGACGTCGGCATGCATCGGGGCGTGCGCAGCCAACTGGCCGCCGGTCGCGGCGCCGTCCCCGCTGCCCACGTCTCTGCCCGGTGTGACCGGCCAGCTCGGCACGATCACTCGGCAGGATGGCAGCAGCCAGCTCACCGTCGCGGGCCATCCGTTGTACACGTTCGCTGGCGACTCCGCGCCCGGCCAGACCAACGGTCAGGGCAAGACCCTCGACGGTGGCCTGTGGACCGTCTCATCCGCGGCCGGCGCACCGGTCACGAGCGCCAGCGCAGGCGGGGCCGCGACGGCAGCCCCGGTCGTTCCCTCCTACTGAGCCCTGCGCGGCAGGCGGGTCCTTGGGCTCGCCTGCCGTCGGGAACCTGCCGCGGCGCCACCTCCGTCGCCCCAAAGCCGAGGATCGGCCGATGACCGAACACACGACACCCGGTCTCACCTCTCGCGGACTCGGGTCTGGCGCGGGGGACAGCGGTGCCCGAGCGACAGCGACATCGCATCTCAGCGGCGACCGTCCGCTCGTGCGGGCGCTCGCTGCCGCGACCGCCGCGCTCCTTGCGGTGGACGCCTTCGTCCACGTCACCGATGCGCGCCTCTACGACTCGATCACCACCTCGACCGTCAGCGAGGGAACGCTGTTCCGGGTCGAGGCGCTCGTCGCCCTCGTGGTCGCGATCGCGCTACTGATCGAGCCGCGACCTGCCGTCTGGGCGATCGCGGCTGTCGTAGCCGCCAGCGCCGCCGCGGCCGTGCTGCTCTTCACGTATGTCGATGTCGGCGCGCTGGGCCCGCTGCCCGACATGTACGAGCCGACCTGGGCCCTTTCTGGAAAAGCCGTATCCGCGATCGCCGAGATCGCGGCAACGGTCCTCGCCCTCGCCGGGCTGACGCTCACCCTGCGCGGCGACCGGCGAGAGGTCACTTAAGCGGCTCCGACGGCCCCCGCTCCGCGTCGAACACGCCGGGCGGACCCCACGAGTCTTGGTCAGTCGGCGCCCGGACCCATCCGGGTCGAGAGCGCCACCAATCGAAGGAGTTCCATCGTGAACCGTACTTGGACAAGTCCTGTCTCGATCGCGCGGCTTCTCATGCCGCTCATCATCATCGGCGTCGTCTCGGCCTGCACTGCGGCGGGCTCATCGACAACGAGCCCCGCCGCGCCGGCCGCGACGCCTGCGCCGACCGCGACGCCTGCGCCGACCGCGACGGCCGCGCCGACCGCCACGCCTGCGCCGACCGCGACGCCGAAGCCGGCCAGCCCGAATCCGACCAGCGCGCCCTCGTCGGGCGACGTGACGATCCATACCGCAAAGAGCGCGTCGCTCGGTACCTACCTGACCGCGCCCGATGGCAAGACCCTGTACACGTTGTCGTCGGATCCGACAGACAAGAGCACGTGCACAGGCGCCTGCGCCACAGCGTGGCCGCCGCTCCTGATCGCCGCGAACGGCAAGATCACCCAGCCGACCACGGTGATGGGGACCTTCGGGATCATCAAGCGAGCCGACGGCACCCACCAGGTCACGTTCGACGGCCATCCGCTCTACAAGTTCGTCAAGGACACCGCTCCGGGTCAGACGAACGGCGAGGGCATCGTTGCCTTCGGCGGCAAGTGGCTCGTGGCGAAGGCTGCTTGACCACATCACTTTCGTGGCGCCCTGGGCCTGTCCCAGGGCGCTACCCAGTGTCCCTCTCATGTCGTCCAGCGGAATAAGGAGAACGTAATGGCTACGATCCACGTCAAGCAGACGACCACGCTGACGCCCGTGCAGTTCATCGCAGGGCTGACCGACTTCGGGCCAGGCCGCTCGAAGCTCTTCGGCAACAGCGCCGACAACTACCTCAAGGTGCATGACAAGGGCCCCGACCATGCCGACGTGACAGAGGGCTCGGGAGGGATCTGGGAACGCCTGCAGTACGACTGGTCGAATCCCGACCGCGTCGTCCTCACGACGACCGACTCCAACGTGTGGGGAGGGCACTCGGGCCACACCTACACCTTCACGCGGCGTCCCGACGGGACGACCGACGTGGACTACATGGCCGTCCGCGAGGGCAAGAACCTCAGGGGGCGAATGCTCGCGATGGTCGCCGGGATGGCCGGCAAGGGGGCCGTGCAGAACGGGTTCCGAAAGACCGTCACGGCGATGGAGGCGCGGAACCAGTCCCAGCCTCAGCTCCAGGTTTCACGGTCCTGAATCTTCCCGCATTGCAGCCAGCAGGAATGCGCGAAGTTCAGCTGGTCGGGGACTCGGTTGGGCGCTGGTGGCGATGTCATTCGCGAGGCGCGGGCCCATCCTTCGACCAATCACACGACCGTCGCGGAGCGACGGCATCCAGGAGGGTACTCAGATGAGCATCGCCAACAGCGTGGAGGGCCCGACCACCGGGCGCGCATCCGTCGCCGGCGGTCAGGTCATCGCGACGTATCCCGCTTACGCGCAGGCCCAGCGAGCGGTCGATCACCTGTCTGACTCGTCATTCCCGGTAGAGCAGGCCGCCATCGTCGGGCGAGACCTGAGCCTCGTGGAGCAGGTCACCGGCCGGCTGACGACGACGCGGGCCACCCTGATGGGTGCGGCGGCGGGCGCGTGGTTCGGCCTGTTCATCGGACTCTTCGTCGGCCTGTTCACTGTCGGGCCGGCATGGCTGAGCCTCGTTGTGGCCGGCCTCGTGATCGGCGCGATCTGGGGCGCCATCTTCGGCTTCGTCGCCCACTGGGCGACCCACGGCGAGCGCGACTTCGCGTCGGCCAGGGCCATCGTCGCCGCGCGCTACGACCTGATCGTCGGCGACGCATACGCGGAGCGCGCGCGACAGCTGCTTGCACCGCTGGGCTGAGCCTCCTCCTCAGCCCAGAATCTCGGCGACCGGCTCTGGGGGCCGGTCGCCGATCCTTCTTTTCCGGCGGTCCACAGGCCGTCTCCGTGCCACCCCGGTCGGCGGCCGGCCCGCCTATGGATTCGGGATATCGGCCACGAGGGTGGTCCCGGCGCCTGGCGCACT
>DATHGS010000430.1:0-2103 GCA_035490155.1 Candidatus Methylomirabilota bacterium
ATGCCGCCGAGGCTGATCACGGCAACTTCGGTCGTCCCGCCGCCGATGTCGACGATGAGGCTGCCCGACGGCTCGCTGACCGGGAGGCCGGCGCCGATCGCGGCGGCCATCGGTTCCTCGATGAGCCGGGCCCATCGGGCGCCGGCGTTGAGCGCCGCGTCGCGAACGGCCCGCTTCTCGACCTCCGTCACGCCGGACGGGATGCCCAGAAGCATCCGCGGACGAGGGATGAGCCCGATCCGGTCGTGGACCTTGTGGACGAAGTACTTGATCATCTGCTCGGTCACGTCGAAGTCGCTGATGACACCGTCCCGGAGTGGCCGAATCGCGATGATGCTCGCCGGAGTCCGCCCGACCATCCGCTTCGCTTCCGCCCCGATCGCGAGAACGACCTTCGTCTTGGCGTCGATCGCGACGACCGACGGCTCGCTCATGACGATCCCGCGATCGCGGACGTGGACCAGCGTGTTGGCCGTCCCGAGATCGATCCCGATGTCGCGGGAGAAGAGGCCGAGGAAGCGGTCGAGCATGTGCGGGCAGGTCCTTCGTGCGGTTGGGTCGCGTCCGGTCGGTTCGCTGCGGCTCCACGGTGCCGGGGCACTGCTGGATCGCGCGCTCGGGTCAGGCGGGGAAAGCCCGTGCAGTATACCCGGGCTGCCCGGACGCGCCGGAAGGCCCGAAACGCAGGCCTGCGGGTGCCTCAGCCCGCGCGGCGCTCCGGCCGGTCGAAGGCAACGCCTCGATCGCGAAGCGAGATCCACGCGTCGTGACCGATGACGAGATGGTCGAGCAGGTCGATGTCGAGGAGACGGCCCGCTGCCAGAGCCTCAGCAGTCAGGTGGAGATCGTCGGGCGACGGCGTCGGGTCGCCCGATGGGTGATTGTGAACGAGGATGAGGCCCGCCGCGTTGAGCCGAACGGCGTCGCGGAAGAGCTCGCCGACGCGGACGAGCGACGCCGACACGTTGCCCTGGTACACGGTCGCAACCCGGAGGACGACGTTCTTCGTGTTCAACAGGACGACCCGCAGCTCCTCGCGCTCGAGACGGCCCATCTGGAGGACCAGTCGGTCCGCGACATCGGCCGGGGCCCGAATGGACCAGCGACCGGCCGGCCAATCGGCGAGGAGGCGCCGGCCTAGCTCGAACGCCGCCGTCAACTGCGCCGCCCTGGCTGCGCCGATCCCGGCCAGCCGATCGAGCTCGAGATCGGTCGCCCGGGCGAGACCGGTCAGGCCGTCGTAGCGGGCTAGCGCGTCTTCGGCGAGATCGACCGCCGATCGACCGCGCGACCCGGAACCCCACAGCAGCCCGATCAGCTCCGCCGCGCTCAGACCGGCCGCGCCACGTGCCGCGAGCCGTTCACGAGGCCGCTCAGTCGTCGGGATCTCGCGGATCGCCCGGCCCCGCCGAGGCGCGGGCTCATCGCCATCGAAGGGGAGCTGCTCGGCCATCGTCCACCTCCAGTCCGACGGCGGTCTGGGAGTCCCCGGGCCCGTACGACGGAAGCCCGCCGATTCCTCCCGCCATCCGAACCCGGGAACGCCCCGAACCCTAGCCTGAGGCCCTCACCGCCGGCTCATCGCCGGCTTCATCGGGGTTGCACTGGAGTCAGCTGGGAGGCGTCGCGTTCATCGCCAGCTGGGCCAGGACGAGAAGGACCGCGTTGAACGTCGCATGCAGCCCGATCGGGGCCCACAGCGAGCCGCGCCGGACATAGAGCCAGCCGAGGGCGAGAGCAACCGGGACGCGGGACCCGGCCCCGACGGCGATCAGGGCGAGGGCATTGCCGAAGTCGGTCCCCTGGACCGCGACCACGTGGGCGAGCGTGAACAGGATCGTCGACCGCACGATCGCCCGGCCGGGCCCGAGGCTTCGTTGCCAGGCCGTCAGGGCGAAGCCGCGGAAGAAGATCTCCTCCGCGACGGGTGCGACGACCGCACCCGCGACCAGCTGGAGCGCGAGCCCGCCCAGCTGACCGGTCGGTGGCAGCGGGCTCGGGCTGATGACCCTGAAGATCGCCACGAGGACGGCCGCCACGATCGACGTGACCGCGATGACGGCCAGGGCCGTGAGAGCGCCAAGGGCAAGATCGGCGGCGGCC
>DATHGS010000431.1:0-4679 GCA_035490155.1 Candidatus Methylomirabilota bacterium
AGGTGCTCGCCGGCGAGCGCGTAGACCGTGTTCTTCATCGTGTCCGTCGCGACGACGTCAGTGTTGTCGCCGTCGACGTACGAGGCCGCGAACTCGCCTTCGAGCGCGATCGCGACGGTCAGGTCGCGGACCTGGTGGCGACCCGGGCCGCGGACGACCTTGACGAGCCGAATGCCCGACTTGCCGTAGCGATTCCCGCCGAGCTGCGGGGCCGTCACGCGGCTGCCGTCAGCTTTCGGTAGCGATCGTGCGCGATCGCGACGACATCATCGAGCGCTCGCACGATCTCGTCGGTCCGATCAGCATTCAGGGCGGCTTCGAGGATGGGCACGAGTTCGGCCCTCGATCGGCCGTTGACGAAGACGCAGAAACGGAACCCGAACCGGGCCTCGTACTCGCGGTTGAGCCGTTCGAGGTCGGCGATCGCTTCGGTCGTCTCGCGGTCGTAGCCCTGCTCGCGGTGGGACAGGGCCGAGACGCTCGCCGGCGGCGCCCCGAGGCGCGGATGAGCGTCGATCAGCTCGATCTGCTCGTCTTCGGGCATCGCGAGGGCGATCGCTGCGGAGCGCCCGAACAGCGTCCCTTCGTCGGCGAATGGTCGTGCCGCCGCGAGCCTGTCAAGAAATCGTGGCGCGCCCTCGAACAACGGAGCGACGACCTCGATGAACTGCGCCGGAGAGAGGCTGTCGAGGGTCGCGATCTCCAGCAGGCGGGTGGCTGCAGGCATCAGCTCCCTCGGTACGTCGTCATCGAGAACGGCGCGAGGAGAAGCGGGACGTGATAGCTCCGGGCCGGGTCGGTGACCCGGATGTCCAGGGCGACGCGAGTGAAGAACGGCTCCTCGCCGCGGGCGGTGTCGAACTCGAGGCGGTAATCACCCGCGGTCAGCGGCCGCTCGAGGAGGTCGCGGACCCGGCCGTCGGCGTCGGTCAGGGCCTGGGTCATCCGGATCGGCGCGGCGCCGACGTCGAGTCGGAAGAGCGTCACCCGGATGCCGACGGCGGGCGCGCCAAGCTCCGTGTCGAGGACGTGGGTCGAGATCGTCGGTCGGCTCTGTCCGGCGGGTTCGGCCAACGCTATCCTCCGCGCATGGGTGATCTGCTGATCCGTGTCGGTGACCTCAACTTTAGCGCCCGCTGGGAGCCGGCCGCGCCCCGAACGATCGAGGCGATCCGCAAGCTCCTGCCGCTCGAGGCGAAGCTGATCCACTGCCGCTGGACGGGCGAGTCGACGTGGATCCCGTTCGGCGACTTCCGCCCGGGCCTCGACTACGAGAACCACACATCGCATCCGGCACCTGGCCAGCTCGCGATCTACCCCGGCGGCATCAGCGAATGCGAGATCTTCTTCCCGTACGGCGGCTGCACGACGGCGTCGAAGGTCGGCCAACTGGCGGCGAACCACTTCGCCTCGGTCGACGGCGATGACGACTGGGCCGATCGACTCCGGGAGATGGGCCGGCGCTGCCTCTGGGAGGGCGCGCAGGACATCTCGATCAGCCTCGCCTAGCGACGTTTTGCCGAGATACTACCACGTGGTAGTATCTCGCTCGTGGACCGCCAGCCCGACTCTCACCTCTCGCTGCTCTTCCATCTCTTCGCGGCGGAGCAACGCGTCCGGGCGTTGGTCACGAGCGCGATGGCCGACTGCGGCCTGCGGCCCGACGAATACGCGGTCTATAGCGTGCTTTTCGACGAAGGCCCTCACCCCCCGACCGACCTCGCCAGACGGGTCGGGATGCCGCCGACCACGATGTCGCACTACGTCCGGGCGATGCTCGAACGGCGCCACGTCGAGCGCGAGATCGTGGCGTCGGACCGTCGTTCGTATCGGCTGCGGCTGACGGCGTCCGGTCTTGCGGCCCATTCCAGGGCGAGCCATGCCTTTGCCGAGGCCGACCGGCGGTTCATGGCGGCGCTCGACGTGGATCCGGCACAGGCGACCGATGTCCTGGGGTCGATCGGTCGGGCGGCCGATCGGGCGGCCGCGGAACTCGCCGCGGACAGCGTGGAGGCGACGGCGTGATCCTGCTGCATCGCCCTGCGTCGGGACCCTGGCCGACGTTGGCCGTCGCACTCTCGCTCGTCATGTCGGCCTGCGGCGCATCGATCGCCCCGTCGCGGATCGGGCCGTCCACTTCGGCCACGCCGGCATCACCGGTGACGTCCTCGCCGTCGTCCACTCGCGACGAGGCCTGGCGGATCGCGATCGATACCCTGATCTCGGAGCGGGAACGGGTCCACCCGAACCCGTACCAGGGCATCGACAAGGCGACGTATCTCGCCGCCGCGGACGACCTGGCCGCGAAGATCCCGAACCTGAACGACGAGCAGGCATTGGCCGGGATCACGCGCCTCGCGGCGATGCCGGGCTGGAAGGGTCGCGAGGGACATTCGGGGATCTTCCCGTTCACGCCGGAAACCGGGACGCATGCCTACCCGCTTCGCTTCTGGCGCTTCAGCGACGGACTCACGATCACGGCGGCGCGTGGCTCATACGAGGACCTCGTCGGGTCGCGGGTCACGGCGATCGCCGGCAAGCCGATCGACGAGGTGATGGCGCTCGTGGAGCCAATGGCTCCGCGCGACAACCCATCGAACCTGCTCGCGTACGGTCCTCTGTACATGCGCCAGAGCGAGCTCCTCGCCGGCGTCGGTGTCATCGAGCACGCCGGGCCCGCGGTGTTCTCGGTCGTCAACCGCGACGGTATCGCCCACAACGTGACGGTCGAGCCGATCGCGGCGGCGGACGACGTCGTCTGGACCAACGCGCTCCCGATGGTCCTGCCTCCACGGGATGTCATGTGGCTTCACGACTCCACTGAACCCATCTGGTGGCGGTTCCTCCATGACTCGAAGACGCTCTATCTCCAGTACAACGAGGTCGTCGCGACGGGATCGGTCGCCGACGAGATCCTCGCGCGGGTAGCGCGAGGTGGGGTCGACCGCGTCGTCGTCGACCTGCGCAACAACGGCGGCGGCGACAACCACCGCTATGCGCGGCTCCTCGAGGCCCTCCAGGATCCCTCGATAGATCGACCTGGGCGCCTCGTCGTGCTCTTCGGCCGCCTGACATTCTCGGCGGCCGGCAACTTTGCGACCGAGGTCGAGGCGACGACGGGCGCGGTCTTCGTCGGCGAGGCGATGGGCAGCAGCCCGAACCTGTACGGCGACGTCCGACGCTCGTCGCTGCCGACGGTGAGACTGGATGTCTACATCGCATCGGTCTACTGGCAGAAGAGCACGGCCGACGACCCACGGATCACGATCGAGCCCGATCTCGCCGTTCCGTACTCGTCCGACGACTACTTCAATGACCGCGATCCACAGCTCGAGGCAGCGATCCGGACCCCCGTCGGGCGCTGATCGGCCGTACTCTTCGGCTGTGTCGCCGATCGAGAGCTCAGGGCCCGATCTGCTGATCGTGGGCGGGACGGTCGTGACGGCGACCGGGTCGCGGCCGGCCGATGTCGCGGTTCGGGCGGGGTCGATCGAGGCGATCGAGCCGGACCTGTCGCGGCTTGCACCTGGCGCCCGGGACGTCATCGAGGCCGACGGACTGCTCGTCCTGCCGGGCTGCATCGACGTCCACACGCACACGCGCGTCGCGAGCGATGACGAGCCGGACCGGTTCTTCCAGGACTCGGTGGCCGCCGCGTTCGGCGGGACGACCACGTTTCTCGCGTTCAACAATCCGGGGACGGGCTCGTCGCCGGCGGCTCATCGTTCGATCCTCGCGGGGATCGAGGAATTCCGGCGTGTCACGACCGCCGATTCGGCCGTCGACTTCGGGCTCAGCCCGGCCATCCTCGGCGGGATGGAGGACCCGGTCGCCGAGCTGGCCGCGATGGTCGACGCCGGGGTGCCGACGGCGAAGGCGTTCATGGTCTTCGACTTCCGACTGGCCGACGCGACGATCTTCGCGGCGATGCAACGGCTCGGCGAACGCGGCGGGATGCTCGAGGTCCATTGCGAGGATCCCGTGCTAATCGATGCCGCCGTCGCTTCAGCGCTTCAGCGTGGTAACACGGCACCGCGTTACCACGCGAGCACGCGCTCGACCGAGGCGGAGGCCGTGGCGACCCATCGGGCGATGGCCTTCGCCCGCGCCGCCGATGCGCCCGTCCACGTCGTCCACCTGTCGTGCGCGGCGGCAATGCGATACGTGGCCGAGGCAAAGGCAACCGGCGTCCGCGCTCACGCCGAGACCTGCCCGCATTACCTGACGCTCACCGAAGAGCGGTACGACGAACCCGATCCCCTGACCTGCGCCAGGTCGCTGATCTCGCCACCGCTCCGGTCCGCGGCCGACCGGGATGCGTTGTGGGACGGCCTCGCCTCGAGCGCACTCGACCTCATCGCTACCGATCACGTCGCCGACCGGCTCTCCGTCGAGAAGGCCGGCGCGGCGACCGGCACGCCGTTCGACAAGATCAGCAATGGCGCGCCCGGGATCGAGACGCTCCTCGCGACGGTCTACGAGGGCGGTGTCGCCCGCGGCCGGATCCCGATCGAGCGGATAGTCGATCTGCTCGCGATGACGCCCGCCCGTCTCTTCGGCTTCGATGGGAAAGGCGCGATCGAGGTCGGCCGCGACGCCGATATCGTCCTGTTCGACCCAGCCGCGCGCCGCACGATCCGCGCCTCGGAGCTCCATCACACCAGCGACTACACGCCCTA
>DATHGS010000432.1:0-7115 GCA_035490155.1 Candidatus Methylomirabilota bacterium
TGCTTTCCGTTGTCGACATTTCGGGGACTCCTTCGTCTACATCTTCTCGGGTGCCGGCCCGCCGACCGGGATCTCGTCGCGGACGATCTGCTCGATCCGGGCCAGATCCTGCGGGGAGAGCTGGATGTCGGCGGCGGGGGCGGTCTGCCGGATCTGCTCCGGATTGCGGGCACCCACGATCGCCACGTCCACGGCGGGGTTGGCGAGCGTCCACGCGATCGCGAGCTGGGCGACGGTCATGCCGCGCTCGGAGGCGAACGCCTCGAGCCGGCGGACGATGTTCAGGTTCCGCCTGAAGGCGTCACCGGCGAACATCTCGTTCTTGGAGCGCCAGTCATCTGGCGCGAACGACGTCGTCTCGGTCATCCGACCGCTCAGCAGGCCGTGGGCCATCGGTCCGTAGACGAGGACGCCGATGCCGTGTTCCTGGGCGAACGGGAGGATCGACTGCTCGATCTCCCGCCGGAACAGGTGATAGGGCGGCTGGAGCGTGTCGATCGGGCGAACCTGCTGGAAGGCGGTCATCTGGCGGGCGTCGTAGTTCGACACGCCGACGTAGCGAACCTTGCCCTCGCGGACGAACTCGTCGAGCGCCTGCGCCGTCTCGGCGATCGGCGTCGCCGAATCGGGCCAGTGGACCTGATAGAGGTCGACGTAGTCGACGCCGAGCGAGCGCAGGCTCGCCTCGAGGTCACGGCGAAGAGCCGCCGGGCTGCTGTCGCGAGCCGGCAAGCCGCCGTTGTTCTGCAGGCCGCCCTTCGTGGCGATGACGATCGACTCGCGAGCCGATGTGATCTCCGGCCGGAGCGCCTCGCCGAGGAGCTCCTCCGCCGCTCCGAAGCCATAGGCCCGGGCGGTGTCAAAAAAGGTGATACCGAGGTCGAGGGCCGCGCGGATGGCGGCGATGGCCCCGGCGAGGTCGACGCCGCCCCAGTCACCGCCTGCCGACCAGTTGCCGAAGGCGATCCGCGAGACGTTCGGGCCGCGCTCGCCGAGCTGTGTGTACTGCATCCGTGGTTCCTCCTTGGAGTGCGAGAGGCTGATGCCCGCGTCCTACGATTCGATGAATCCGCCGGCGACGAACGAGCGGAGGGCCACGAGGTGCTTGATCTCCTCGAGCGTCCAGCCCCGTTCGGCTGCATGCAGGCCGGCGACATAGGCGACTACGTTGCCCGCCTCGACCGACGACAGTCCGCGGATCAACAGGAGTCGATAGGCGCTGTCGAACGCGGCTCTTTCACCGGTTGAGGTGGATCGAGTCACCGTGGCGGCCGAGGCTGGGCCGGGGTCGTGTGGATGGATCATGATTTCGGTACTCCCCTTGATTCTTTGAAGTCGTACGGCTGGTTCAGGACGCCGCCGGCGAGGCGCTCGGCGACGGTGGCGTCACGACGCGACCGTGCGCAATGAGCTGACCCGCGACGTCGGCGACGACGTTGCTCGGGATGGCGAAGCCGATCCCGGCCGCCGCCGTGTTGCCGAGCTCGGGATCGAGGGCGGTCAGGGTCGGGATGCCGACGACCTCGCCGGCCAGGTCGACCAGGGCGCCGCCGCTGTTACCGGGATTGATCTCGGCGCTGGTCTGGACGACGTCTGGCAGCGTGACGGTCTTCGACTCGGGCACCTTCCGCCCGATGGCGCTGACGATGCCCTCGGTGACGCTGCCCTGGAGACCGAGCGGGCTCCCGACGGCGAGGACGATGTCACCGGCAACCAGCTTCGACGAGTCCCCGAAAGTGGCCGGCTTGAGATTGGTGCCCGTCACGTGGATCACGGCAAGGTCGCCGGCCGGGTAGGTTCCAACGAGCGTGCCGGCAAGCTTCTGCCCGTCGGCGAGTGTCACAGTGAACTTGGTGCTTCCCGCGACGACGTGATCATTCGTGACGATGTCGCCCTTCGCGTCGAACACGATGCCCGAACCAAGTCCGCTCGTCGTCTCGATGACGACGACCGACGGCATGACGTTGCCCACGACACCGACGAAGTCCTTCTGCAAGGCTCCGGCGATCGCCGGTGACGCGGGCACCGAAGCCGACGGCGCCGCGCTGGCCGCAGGCTCGCCCGACGCCGGCGCACCGGACGAGAGCGCGCCCGTCCCGCATGCGGCAAAGAGGAGGGATCCGCCGAGCAGGAGCGCACGGAGGAGGGGAGGTGCGCTCCTGCCGGGGATCGGTGAGTTGGCGTCCGACGAACGTGATGTCTGGGTCATTTCCGTTCCACCGTTGATCCGCTGGGTCCGCTTCTACTGTCGTCAGGAGATCTATCGACAACGATCGCCCGGAAACTCCCGCGTGTCTGCGAAGGCAGCGTCCGTTTTGCGACTCCGGCGAGCGGCCATCCGTAGTTCCGGCTGGCTTCAATCGGCCGCGCTCGTTCACCTGAGGTCGGCGCAGACGGGCGTGTTGGCGAGCTGAGCGGAGGTGGCGCAGCGCTCGCTGGCGACCGCGGCTGGATCCTGCCCACCGAATGCATCGGGGTATCGCTCCGCGGCCGTCACCCACGCCTGGAGTGATTGGCATCCGGCGATCGCTCCGTCGACGGCGCTGACCGTGGCCGACCCGGGATCGATCGCCATCGCCTGGGCGAATGCCTGGTCGCATGCCGACTGCTGATCCGCCGTCGCGCTTCCACACGCCGTCACGAGGCTGCTGCCGAGAAGGCCAAGCATCAGCACGGTTGTCGCGATGGTCCTCATCTGTTGCCTCCTGTCTTCAGACAAGACCATCGCTCCAGGACGTCGAACTGTCGTCGAAGACAGCCCCCGTTTTCGACTCCGGTGGGCGGCAACTCCGTTTTCCTGCTGGCAGCAATGCGCGAGGCGCTGCGTTCGGTGATGCTGGGGCGAATGAGACCCGGACCGGGCGCAGGATCGCTGCGCATCCTGATCGTTGATGACAGCCGTCATTTCCTGAACGCCGCATGCGCTGCGCTGGAGCAGGACGGAATCACGGTCGTGGGGGTCGCGTCAACGAGCGCGGAGGCGATTCAGCTCGCCGGGGAGTTGCGCCCCGACGGGATCCTTGTCGATGTCGATCTCGGCGACGAGAGCGGGCTCGATCTCGCCCTGGAACTCGCGTCGGTGGAATACGCGCCCGTCGTGCTGATCTCCGCCTACCCGGAATCGGAGCTCGCCGACCTCATCGCGGCCAGCCCGGCCGTCGGGTTCGTGTCCAAATCCGACTTGTCGGCAAGCGCAGTCTCGAGCCTCATCGCCGCCAAACGCGATCCCGGCTGACACCCGTCCCGGTCGTCGTCATCCGAGTTGGGGCGAGTCACGATCAGCGCACGATGGCCTGCCGGCGCTCCGCGTCGATCCCGGATTTCCGATCTATCGGGATTCTGGCCACGACCGACGTTCCCTGTCCGGAACCGCCGGCGACCGTAATGGTTCCTCCGAGCGCCTCCACACGGTCCTTGAGGCCGACGAGTCCCGACCCCCGGGTGGGATCCGCGCCACCGATGCCGTCGTCGCGGATAGTCAGCTCGATGGCCGATTCGCTGGCATGGACATCGATGTTGACCAGTGACGCGTGCGCGTACTTGGCGACGTTGGTGAGTGCTTCCGAGACCACGTAATAGGCGGCCACTTCGACCTGCTGTGGCAGGCGACGCTCTACCTCCACATCCAGCTCGACCGCCACCGCGGAGCGCCGCGCCAGAGTCTTGATCGCGGGTGTGAGGCCGCCCTTCGAGAGAATCGCCGGGTGAATTCCTCGCGAAATCTCCTGCAGGTCCGCCACCGCGTCGGTCAGGTCCTTGGCTGCGCGGAAGAACATCGCCCTGGCCTCCGGCAGCTCGGACGGGACTCTGCTCTCTGCCATCCGCAGCTCGATGGCGAGAGAAACGAGACGTTGCTGCGTCCCGTCGTGAAGATCCCGTTCGATTCGGCGGCGAGTCTCATCGGCAGCAGCAACGATGCGCGAGCGTGACGCGGCGAGCTCGGCTCGGCTCTCGGCATTCGCGATCGCCGCCGACAGAAGGTCCATGAAGGCGGCGAGGCGCTCCTCGGTATCCGCCGGATACTTCGGCATCGTGGTCGAGCTGACGGCCATCACGCCCCAAACACGATCGTCGACGATGATCGGCACCCCGACCGAGGATCGCATCCCCAGCTCGCGCGCCGTTTGCCCGAGCGGCCCGGAGATCTGGTCGTAGTTGTCGATCCGGGCTGGTCGCCCGGTGCGGAAGACCTGTCCCCTGACGCTGTCCCCGTCGAGCATCAGGTTGCTGCCGACGGGGAACCCGTCCTCGGGCGAGCCCCAGGCCGCAACAAAGGTGATCGAATCGTCGGACTCGTACCGGCCCATGCGCGCGAAGCCGACTGGCAATTGTCGCGCCACCTCCTCTGTGACAGCGGCGAAGAGCTCGTCCGCCGTTGCGGCGTGCGCCACGAGGGTCGCGACTCGTCGCAGGGCTGCCTGCTGCCTGGCCAGCCCGACGAGCTGATCGACGAGGATCCCCAGAACGGCAGCGACGACAATGAACCCGATGAACACGAACAGGTCGCCCTCACGCTCGATGGCGAGGTTGTCATACGGCGGCGCGAAGTAATAGACGCCGGGGGGTATCGCGATGGCCGCACCCACGAGCGCAGGGCGCAGGCCGCCCATCACCGCCGCAGCCACGACGAACAGAAGGGTGCCAAACAGGAAGCCCGCCAAACCGATGGATGGGCGGAATGGCGCCAATGCAGCAGCGACGAGGAGGGGACCGGTGATCCCGACGACCCACGCCAGCCGGGCCTGACCGGCCGACCTGAGCATCAACGAGGCGCCGACGCGGTGTACGAGCGCATTCACTCTCTGGCGCATCCCTTCGGGTCCTCCCGATTCGCTAGCGGGCCTCCAGGTACTTGAGGACCGCCAACACCCGTCGATGATCAGTCTCGCTTTCGGGCAGGTCGAGCTTGCCGAGGATGCTGCGAACATGTTTCTCGACCGTCCCCTCGGACACGAAGATCCTGCCCGCGATGCCCGAGTTCGAGGCGCCCTCGGCCATCAGGCCCAGGACCTCGCGCTCGCGCGGGGACAGGACGTCAAGCGGATCGCGCCGTCGCCGCGCTGAGACCAGCTCTCGCACCAGGGCAGGGTCCACGACGGCAGCCCCCGCGACGATTCGCTCAACCGTGCGGATGAATTCCGCGACATCGGTGACCCGGGTCTTGAGCAGATAGCCGAGGCGCTCGCCGCCGGCCAGCAGGTCCATCGCCTCGTCGACCTCGACGTGCGCGGACAGGACGACGATCGCCGTGTCGGGCAGCTCCTGGCGGATCACGCGCGCCGCGTCGAGACCCTCGGTGGCGTGGCCCGGCGGCATCCGGATGTCGACGATCGCCACGTCCGGCCTGGTCGATCGGACGAGGGCGAGCAACTCGACCCCATCCCCGGCCTGACCGACGACATCGAAGCCAGAGCCTTCGAGCAAGCTGGCGAGCCCTTCGCGCAGCAGGACGTCGTCATCGGCGAGCACGACTCGTCGAGCGGGTCGAGTGTGCGGTGCCTCTTCGGTGGGCCCTGTCGGTGAAGGCACCAACGAATTATCGGCGCGCCCCTGCCTTCCGGCTAGCCCCCATCGCCGGCACCCGCTCTCCTGAACGCGGATCTGGTGCTGTCGTCGATGCCAGCGCGTGGCCGCTCACCGACCATTCAGGGAGCGGCCAAGCAGAGCCGACCGGCTCAGCCGCCAGGAGGCGATCGGGGATGACGACCAGGTTCTTCGTTGCTGGAACGACGCGATGAGCGTCGTCCTTTTCACCGTCCTTTCGAGCTTCATCGCCTCGGCGGTCGAGTTCGTCGAGGCACTGACCGTCGTCCTCGCGGTCGGGGTGACCCGCCAATGGCGCTCAACGCTCCTTGGCGCGGGAGCCGCGGTCCTCGTCCTGGTTGCGCTTGTCGCGGTCCTCGGGCTGACGATCGCGACCCTCGTCCCGATCGAGCTCCTCCGGCTCGTGGTTGGGGCTGTCCTCATCGTGTTCGGCCTGCAGTGGCTGACCAAAGCGATCCTCCGGGCGGCCGGGGCGCGCGCGAGCCGGGACGAGGTCGCCACGTTCGGCCGCCAGCTGGCTGCCCTTGCCAAGGAGCCGCCGGTGCCCGCCACCGGCACCGACTGGATCAGCTTCACGGTGGCCTTCAAGGGCGTCCTGCTCGAGGGCCTCGAGGTTGCCTTCATCGTCGTGACCTTCGGCGCCGCCGGCGGCCAGCTCGCCCCGGCCCTCCTCGGGGCAGGACTTGCCGGGATCGGCGTCCTCGGAGTCGGGGCGGCGGTCCGCCAACCGCTCGCACGGCTGCCGGAGAACCAGCTGAAGTTCGGCGTCGGCCTGATGCTCGTCTCGTTCGGCACCTTCTGGGCGGGCGAGGGGATCGGCGTCGCCTGGCCCGCCAGCGATCTTTCAATCTTGCTGCTCCTGGCCGGCTACCTGGCCGCGTCCCTGCTGGCGGTGCGAACCGTCGCCGCCGGGCTGGTCAGACGGACCGCGCCAACCCCGATGCAGACACGACAGGAGCTCAACTGATGCGCTACCTGACCGCCTTCGGGCGATTCTGGTACGACTTCCTCATCGGCGACCGGCCCGAGCTGTTCGTCGGACCGATCGTCGCTCTCGTCCTCGTTGCAATGCTGATCCAGGCCGGCTGGAGCGCGGTGGGCGGGCTTCTCCTGTTCGGGCTTGTCGTCGCGAGCGGTGGCGTGGGCCTGGGCCGCGACCTGGCGGTGGCACGCGCTCGGGGCGACCAGTGACCGCGACGACGACCATGGGACGATCGCTTGCTCGACGGATCGTCGGCGCCCGGGCCACGGAGGCGCCGAGCAAGTGGGCGATCTTCGGGCTCGTCTCGGTCGGGACCTTCATGACGACGCTCGACGCGTCGATCGTCAACATCGCCCTGCCGTCGATCGCCCACGCGTTCGGGACGCCGGTCAGTTGCCCAATCGAATGGGTCGTGATCGGCTATCTCGTGGCGATCGCCGCAACGCTCCTCTCGTTCGCCCGACTGGCCGACATCATGGGACGGGAGCGGGTCTGGATCGCCGGGCTGGCCCTCTTCACCGTCGGCTCGGCCCTCTCCGGCCTGGCACCGACGCTGGCTCTCCTCGTCGCAGCTCGCGGCCTCCAGGGC
>DATHGS010000433.1:0-2400 GCA_035490155.1 Candidatus Methylomirabilota bacterium
GGCCTCAAGGACATCGCCCTGTCCGAGGACGTGCCGATGGTCTGCATCGTCGCCGCCGACAAGGAAGGCCTAAAGGCGTCGCGCCTGCGGAATTTTCACCTCCGCGGCAGCTCGGCCATCAACTACGAGGCCGACATCATCCTGATCCTCAACGAGAAGTACCACATCGTCGCCAAGGTCAACATCGAGTTCAACCCGTACCAGGCGCAGCGCTTCCGGGACTGGGTCGTGGTCTCGGTCGAGAAGAACCGCGGTGGCCAGGACAACGTCGACATCGAGTTCGAGAAACACTTCGAGTTCTCCTGCTTCGACCCGAACGGCCGAACGGTCCAGGAAAAGCTGATCGAAGAAAGGCTCTATAACGACTGAGCCACTGCGATCGACAACGTTGCGACCCGGCCGAACTGGCCGGGTCGTTCGATTCTGTGGCCGTCGTATGCTCGTTTCGGCGCCGCATCAGTTCGAGTCGTCCACATTTCATCCACATTGCAGCGAAGTTCGTGGATGAATTCGCGGCGTTCACTGCGAGATTCGTGGATAAGGCCGTTGTTCGGTGGCTGGCCGGGCCATAAGGTAGGTCTTGCCCGAAGGGGCCGTCGGAACGGTCAGGCGAGGCGAGGAGCGATCCCCGCAGCGCCGCCGGTCTGATCGGAGCCGAGCTTCACCGCACGGATCCGATCGATCGCCGATCTGGGACGAGCCGGCTGAGATCACATCAAAGCTCGTTTATCCCGGCATCGCAACCGTCCTCGGTTGGTTCCTTCGGGCGTTTTCGCGCCCGTCGAAAGGGCATTGGCCGCGCGTCGCGGGTGAGTCGACAACGCACCGACTCGTTGTTCACGCGGCGCGGGCGCAGGGACTATCGTTGGATTTCATGGAACGCCCGCAGTTCCCGGATGTCATCGAAGTCGTGGTCGAGATCCCGCGTGGCTCACGCAACAAGTACGAGTTCGACGCGAAGGCCGGGGTCTTCCGGCTCGATCGAGTCCTGTCGTCGGCGGTCTTCTACAACTTCGACTACGGCTTCACGGTCGACACGCTGTCGGGCGACGGAGATCCGACGGACATCCTGCTCCTGATCGACGAACCGACGTTCACGGGCTGCCACGTCTGGGCCAGGCCGATCGGTGGGCTCGAGATGCACGACGAGAAGGGCTTCGACTTCAAGGTCCTGTGCGTCGCGCTCGGGGATCCCCATCAGCAGCACGTCACCGACCTCGACCAGGTCCGCCCACATCGCCTCGTCGAGATCGAGAACTTCTTCCAGACGTACAAGCTGCTCGAGGACAAGGACGTCGAGATCGTCGGCTGGCGCCCTGCCGAGGAGGCCCGCCGGATCCTTCTCGAGGACCGAGAGCGAGCGGGATGAGGCGTCGGCCGGTCGAGATCGGTCCGGCTTGAGCAGGCCGCGCGGACCGGAACTGGGACCCGGTCGCCGGCTGTTCGTCGCGGTGCCGACACCGCCCGCGGTCCGCGATGCCGTGACGGAACTGGTCGAGATGGTTCGGGCCGAAGCCGATCCCGGACTCCGTGACGTGCGCTGGGTCCGCCTCGACGGACTCCACCTCACCCTCCGTTTCCTCGGGCCGACCGAGGAGGACGGCATTCCTGCGGTCGCCGCAGCGGTCGACGCCGCGGCCGCGGCGACGAGCCGATTCGACGTTGCGATCGGCGGCGCGGGTGCCTTTCCATCGGTCGCCCGGCCGCGGGCGCTGTGGCTGGCGGTGACGGCCGGTGCGGTCGAGCTCGGGGCCACGGCACGGTCGCTCGAGGACCGGCTTGGGGAGGTCGGCTGGCCCCGTGACGATCGCCCGTATCGAGCCCATCTGACTCTCGCCCGATCCGACGGCGTGAGGGCGGGCCCGGACGTCGCCCGCCGCCTGATCGCCGCCGCGGCGTCGTTCGAGACGAGCTTCCGGGCCGAGTCCCTGGTCCTGTTCGAGAGCATTTCGGGCGGCGGACCGGCCCGCTACGAACCCCTCCACGAGGCACGTCTCGACTGAGGCGACGGTCGTCCGAGTCGCGGTTGGTTGGGCCTTCCGGGTGCTAACATCCGCCGTGTCGGTTCCCCCGCACCTTCATTCGTACCGGCCGGCCCGAAGGAGTCGACGAGCGACGTGACGTCCGCTCAACGCGCCCGCCTCGTCCTCTCGCTTGGCGTCCTCAATCTGGTCCTGGCATCGTTCGCACTCGCCGTCGGCATCGTTGGACCACGCCAGCCGGACCAGGGCATCGCCGGTATCGACCGCAGCTCGCCTCCCTCGAGTTCCGCGTCCGCGCCTGCCTCGACGGAGCCCGGCGCCGGGTCGATCGAGCCTTCGTCCACGCCACCATCCGGCGTTTCCGGCTCGCCGTTGTCGTCGCCGGTCCCAAGTGTCGAACCGTCGTTGGTTGCAAGCC
>DATHGS010000434.1:0-6092 GCA_035490155.1 Candidatus Methylomirabilota bacterium
CAGTGGGGCGACGGATCGAGCGTCGAGAGCGCGGTCGAGTGGGCTTCCGTCTCGGGCTACGGCAGTTATCTCGACGCGCTTCATGACAATGGCGCCGGCGGCCCATCGGCCAGCAGCTCGCCGGCGAGCAACGGTCCCGCCGACGCCGTGCTCGTCGGTGCCGGCGCGATCGCCTCGTGCGCCAACACCAATGACGAAGCCACCGCGCAGATCGTCGGCACCATCGCGGGGACGGTGTTCACGGTTGGTGACAACGCCTTCGATTCGGGCACGCTCGACGAGTATCGGAACTGTTATGGACCCTCGTGGGGTGCGTTCCTCGATCGAACGCGCCCGTCGGCCGGCACCCGCGAATACACGATCGACGGCGCCGCCGGTTACTTCACCTACTTCGGCGCCGCCGCCGGCGAGCCGGGCAAGGGCTACTACGCATACGACCTCGGAAGCTGGCGGATCTACGTCCTCAACTCGAACTGCAGCAAGATCGGTGGCTGCAGTCGAGGCTCCCCGCAGGAGGATTGGCTTCGGGCCGACCTCGAAGCGCATCCGAACGCGTGCATCGGGGCCTACTGGCAGGCGGCGCGGTTCAGCTCGGGCCGCTTCGGCGACGACCCCAGGTTCGAGGCGTTCTGGCAGGACCTGTACGACCACGGCGCGGAATTCGTGATCAACGGGCACGACCACAACTACCAGCGCTACGCGGCGATGACACCGACCGGCAAGCGCGACTCGGCGAAGGGCATCCGGGAGTTCATCGTCGGAACCGGCGGCAACGGCCACACGGCACTCAAGACCGTCTCAGTGCCGAACCGCGAGGCTGGCAATGACAAGGCATACGGGGTCCTTAGGTTGACGCTTCACCCGACTGGCTACGAGTGGCAGTTCCTGTCGACGCAGAAGACGTCGTTCGAAGACGCTGGGGCGGACAGCTGCCACTGACGGGTTTCGGCTCGGCGGGTCACTGGGTCGAACGACGGCGACGGAGCCGGGCAAGGGCGGCAACGACGAACACCGCCCAGGCGAGCGCGGCGACCACGCCCGCGATCGCAAGCGTCGGCAGGCTGATGCCCCCTGACGGCGCGGGATCCGGCAGCGGAGGAAGGCTCGGCGTCGGAGAGGGGACAGGCCCGATTGCCACGGTGTAGGTGGCCTTGGCCAGGCAACGGGTCTTGCCCTTCCCGCCCTGCGCCGAGACCGTGTAGCGTCCCTGCTCCCCGTACGCCGCACCAAGGAGCAGGCTGAAGCCGCCCTTCTTGTCCGATTGGACGCTGACGTCCACCTTTGTGCCACCGCCCTTGAGGCTGATGGCGATGGCCGTGTTCGCGGCGAAGCCGGTGCCGCGGAGGGAGTACGGCGTGCCGGTCTGGGCCTTCGCCGGCGCGACGAGACGGCACTTGTCGGCGGCATCGATGGGCGTCGGCCGGGCGAGACCGAGCCAGAGCAGCGTCGCGACGGCGGCCGCGACGCACAGGCGCGAGGACGCGGCTGTCCATCCTGGCCGGGTCGCTACTTTTGCGTCAGCGGTCTCCGCGCCGTGACGGCGACCGCCTCCGTTGTTTCGGCTACCGTCGACCCTAAGGGCCCACTCCGTTGTTGTGGAGGGCGTCGAGGTAGTCGCCGTTGCCCGATGCGCTCTGCCATTCGGTTGCGTCTTCGACCGAGGTCCCTTCGCCCCATTCGGAGAACGTCGTCACGAGCTGCCAGGGGGCAGCGGACGCGATCATGTCACGTACGTTGCCATACCAGCGGGTCACGTCGCGAACGAGACGAGGCCCGGTCTCGCCGGGCTTGTTGAATCCCGGGCTGATGGTGTAGCTGTAGCCGGGCCGGCTGTCCGCGGCGGTGGCGGGGGCGTACTGGTGCCAACCGCTCGGCTGGTTGGCGCATGCGCTGAAGCCGGGGAAGATCTTTAGGACAACGTAGGCACCGATCGCGGCGTTGGCCTGCTTCCAGCGGTCGACCGTAGTGCAGTTATCGCTCCCGCCCGTATAAACGAATACAACGAAGCGACCGTTGACGCGGAGGTAGGACGGATCCCTGCCGTAGTGGTCGCGCAGGTACGTCAGGTCGGACGTGATCTGGCTGACGGTCGGGTCGTTGTTGCCTTCCTGCTCGTAGTAGACGGTCCACCGCGTCGGCGAGCCGGCGGTCGCGGCGAGGATCTGGGGCATGCGACCGTCCGTAGGCGTGCCCTGGCCCCACCAGGACGAGATGCCGACATTGATCTTCCCGTACTGGAATGCTGCTAGGTGAGCGGACACCGTTGCGGGCGAGCCCGAGTCGTAGTAGCCCAGGGTCGGGGTGTACATGGTGAACGGGTTGAAGCCCTGCTGGTTCCACGACTCCGGGAACCACGGGTAGTAGAAGGCCGCCCGGATCGGGAAGCTCGGCTGCGGGTCGGCCCCGACGACGATCGTCAGCTGCGGTGGAGTGGCCGTCAGGCGAGACCCGAAGGGGGTCTGCGTTCCGGCACCTCTCAACCCGATGCTCAGGAGGCCTCCCTCGGCGGGCGACGCAAGCGAGAGAACATCGATGCCGGCGCGGGTGCCCGCGATCAGCGCACCTGATGAGCCGGCGGCCGCACCCATGGGCGGAGCGTTGGTGTAATTGATCGTGAGCTCGCCCCAACTGTTGTCCGCGACGCCATACGACGTGGTCTTGATAGTGGTCGAGATCGTGGGGACGAGGCTGAGCGATGCGCTCTGGACGGTCCCGCTGATGCCGGAGAGGTCAAAGCGCAGGTAGCTGTTCAGGATCTGGGTGTCTGGGCTTGTGGGGGTCTTCACCCGCAACGTCGTGGCGTTTCCGAAGTTGAGGACGGAACTGTTGCTGTCGACGTAGCTGTCGGCGACTGGCGTGAGGACAAACGTCTGAGTCGCCACGGTCGTGGCGCTGGCTGGCGGACTGCTCAGGGCCGAGTGGTTGCCCGCGGCGTCGAAGGCGTCGATGGTGTAGCTGTGCGTGCTGCCACGGACGAGCGGCGTGTCGTGGAAGGACAGCGTCCCTGAGCTCGTGGTTGCGATCGGCGCCGTGCCGCCATCGCGGTAGACGCTGTAGCCGCTGACGGCCACGTTGTCCGTCGAACCCGTCCACGCGACGTCGATCGCCGTGGATCCGGACGCGGTCGCGGTGATACCGCCCGGCGCACTCGGCGGGATGCCGTCGCCCGAGATCGTGATCTGTGCGGTCGCGGGTTGACTCGAGCCGTAGATGTTGGACGACACCAGGGTGACGGTGTAGGTGCCAGTCGCGGACCACGAGTGGCTCGGGTTGGCTGTCGTGCTGCCCAGCGATCCGTCGCCGAAATCCCAGCTCCAGGCCGTCGGCGGGTTGCCGGTGCTCGTGTCGGTGAAGTTGATCGCAACGCCGGTGAGGGCGGTGGTTGCCGAGGAGCTGAAGCTGGCCGTTGGAACGCCCCCCGCACCCGAGCCGACGACGATCGTCAGCTGCGGCGGCGACAGGCTCTCACGAGATCCGAGGCTGAGCTGAGGGCCGGTTGAAGTCAGGCCGAAGCTCACGAGCCCACCCTGAGCTGGAGCGACAAGCGTGCTGACGTTCACGCCGCTACGGACGCCTCCGCTTAGTACGCCCGACGAGCCGATAGCGGCGCCCATAGGAGGCGCGTTGCTGTAGAGGATCGTGGATTCGGCCCACGTGTTATCCGAGACCCCCGCTACGGAGTATCCGATGTTGCTGCCGCCGCTTGGTACCAGACTCAACGAAGCGCTCTGGATGGTCCCAACGACATTCGACAGGTCGAACCGGAGATAGCTGTTGAGCGTGTTCAATGTGCCCTGGACGCGGAGCGCGGTATTCGCCCCGTTGTTGAAGCCAGGGTTCGCGAGGTCGACATAGCTGTCGGCGACCGGGGTGAGGACGTACGTCACGGTGCTATTCGAGGCCGTCGCCGTGGCGGGGCCGCCCGCAGCCGAGTGGTTGCCGGCCGCGTCGAACGCCTGGACCGTGTAGCTATGCGTCGAGCCCGGGGCGACAGACATGTCCTGATACGAAACGTTAGGGGGCGTCACGCTCGCGAGCGGAGTCGTCGAGCCGTCCCTGTAGACCTCGTAGCCGTTGACTGCGCGGTCGTCGGTCGAGGCTGTCCAACTGACGTCGATCTCGCCAGGCCCGTTGGCCGTAGCGGTGACGGCGCCCGGGGCACTCGGTGGTGTGGTATCGAGGTTGACAGTGATCTGGCTCGTGGCCGGCGAGCTCGAGCCGTACGTGTTGGTCGCCACCAGGGTGACCGTGTAGGTGCCAGCGGTCGGCCAGCTGTGGCTCGGGCTCTGGAGCGTGCTGGTGGTCGTGTCGCCGAAGTCCCAGGCCCAGGCCGTCGGGCTCCCGGTGCTCGTGTCGGTGAACGTGACCGTGTCACCGTTGAACACCGTCGTGGCTGAAGACGTGAAGCCGGCAGTTGGTGCGGCCTGCGTTCCGGAGCCGACGACGATCGTCATCTGCGGTGGCGTCAGGGTCTCACGAGACGCAAGGTTGATCTGGCCACCTGATCCGGTCAGGCCAAGGCTCAGGAGCCCACCCTCGGCTGGTGCGACGAGCGTGCTTACGTCTGCGCCGCCTCGGACGCCAGCGGTCATCGCGCCCGACGAGGTGACAACGGCACCCATCGTTGGGGCGTTGGTGAAGGTGATCGTGGTCTCACCCCAGCCGTTATCCGAAACGCCCGAGGCCGAGAAACCAGGATTGTTAGCGCTCGGCATGAGGCTCAATGAAGCGCTCTGAACCTGGCCGACGACGTTCGATAGGTCGAACCGCAGGTAACTGTTCATGATCGCGCCGGAAAGGTTCTTGACCCGGAGCGAGGCGTTGCCGCCGAAGTTGGAGTCGACGACCTGGTTGTCGACATAGCTGTCGGCAACCGGTGTGAGGACGTAGGTGACCGTGCCGTCAGGCGTTGTCGCCTGAGCCGGCCCACCCGCGACCGAGTGATTGGCTGCGGCGTCGAATGCCTTGACCGTGTAGCTGTGCGTCGAGCTCGGGGCGACGACCTTGTCCTGGTACGACAGGACATCGGGAGTCAGGGTCGCGAGCGGCGTCGCGGAGCCGTCCCTGTAGATCTCGTAGCCGGTCACGCCGACGTTGTCCGTCGACGCGGTCCAGCTGAGGTCGATCTCGCCAGGACCGAACGCCGTCGCGGCGACATTGCCAGGTGCGCTCGGCGCGGTCGCATCGGCAGCGACCGTGATCTGTGCCGTCGCCGGCGCGCTCGAGCCGTAGATGTTCGACGTGACCAGGCTCACGGTGTACGTGCCCGGTGCGGCCCACGCATGAATCGGGTTCTGGAGCGTGCTCGTGCTCAAGTCGCCGAAGTCCCAGCTCCAGGCCGTCGGCGGGTTTCCGGCGCTGGTATCGGTGAACTGGACCGGCACGCCGTTATAGGTCGAGGTCGTCGCAGCGCTGAAGCTGGCCGTGGGGGCTCCGGCCGTTCCAGAGCCCACCACGATCGTCAGTTGAGGCGGTGTCGTCGTCTCACGCGAGGCGAGGCTGGCCTGACTGCCGACCTTGGTCAGGCCGAGGCTGAGAAGATGGCCCTGTGCCGCAGCCGTCAGGGCGCCGACATCGACGCTGCTCCGGCTACCGATCGTCAGCGCGCCGGAAGTTCCCACGCTCGAACCGATCGTCGGAGCCGTGGAGAAGGTCATCGCATACTCGTCCCAGGTGTTGTCCAACACCCCCGAGGCAGAGAATCCGATGTTGCTAGTGGAGTTCGCCATCACGCCGAGCGAGGCGCTCTGGATCCGGCCAACGACGTTGGACAGGTCGAATCGCAGGTACGTGTACATCGTCGTGCTCGAGTTGGCCGTCGGAGAGGCGACCCGGAGGACGTCGGCGCCGCCGTAGTTGAGCCCGGGCGAATCGGAGTTCACATACGTGTCCGCCGCGGGGACGAGCACTATGGTGACCAGCTGGTCGGGCGTGGTTCCCGATGCGGGCCCACCCGGCAACGAGCGGTTGCCCGCCGCATCGAACGCCTTGATCGTATAGCTGTGGGTCGTATTCGGAGCGACGACCGTATCGGCATACGAGCGCGCGTCAGGTGCCAGGGTCGCCAGCGGCGTCGTTGCCCCGTCCTTGTA